>JAQURJ010000006.1 GCA_028715705.1 Phycisphaerae bacterium
CGAGTCACTTGGACGTTTACGAGTGCCGAAAAACCGAAATTTTGAAATATTGTGTTCAAAAATTTACTCAAAAAATGTTAACTGAAGTTTTGAGCCTCAAAAATCAAATTATTAGAGGCTCCCTTTAATCACACAATGCAAAACCCTGTTGACAACCTTGCTTGTCATAGCCTCCATAGCCGCCCTGCATGAGGCGTTTTCTCTTGTTCCGACAAAAAAGTTATCAATTTCCCTGCGGCTGATTTGTGCAAACACGTTTTTCATCTCACCGATAGCCGGCCCGATATTTCTGGTGCCAAGCCAGTCCATAAACCCGCGCACATTTTCATCTATTATCCGCAACGCTTTAGCAATATCATCTTCGCGAGCCTTAAGATTCTGTTGGGCGGCTTCGGAAAGCTCGTCTATACTATAAAGATATATATCTTCTATCTTAATCACATCCGGTGCGAAATTTAGCGGCACCGCAAGGTCGATTATTAATAACGGCCTTTTTTTCCTGTGATGCATTACAGTTCTAAACGTTTTTTCTTCAAAAAGATAATTTTGTGATGCCGCAGAAGCTATGACAATATCGACTTCAGCAAGCAGGCCGTTGAGCTGGTCCCAGTTTATGCTGCTTACATCGTATTTTCTTGCCATTTCAAGACCGCGCTGCGGTGAACAATTGGCGATGGTGATATTTTTACATCCGCTGTGTAAAAGGTGACGAACCAATAGCTCACCCATTTCACCGGCTCCGATGACCGCGACCTTTGCGCAAGTGATGTCATAAAAAAGTTGCATAGCCAGCTCCACTGCGACGCCGGCAACGCTTACCCTTCCGTTCAATATGGAAGTATTCGTAACTATCTTTTTACTGGTTGCAAACGCACAATGAAAAAGACGATTCAGAAATTTTCCGACACTCTTTGTACCGCATGCCAATTTATAACTTTCTTTGACCTGTCCGGTTATCTGTGCTTCTCCAACAACCATACTGTCAAGACTGGCGGTTACCGTCAGTAGATGTCTTACCGCATCAACATTCTTATAAGCATAGATGAATTCATGAAACCTTTCCCGCGGGATTCCGTGAAAATCAGAAAGGAAACCGGTCAATACTTTTTCATCGACCTCTGCTGATTCACTGCATGCGCAATATATTTCAACCCTGTTGCACGTTGACAATAATACAAATTCCGCCCTGTCAAACTTACTTTTTAGTTCATTTAACGCTTTAATGGTTTCCCCTGCATCAAATGCCAATTTCTCCCTGATATTTACCGGAGTGCTTTTATGATTAAGTCCTGCAACTATTATCTTCATTTTATTTAATTATCTTTCCAAAGTCGAAACGCCGGGGCTGATAAAATTGTGGCTGGTTCCGCAAAAAATCGCTGTGCCAACGATCGCAAATAATATAAAAATAAAAGCTGTGATTGTTAAATATGCCATCCCCCCGCCTTTAAGAACGATCTTACGTTTTAATATGATTGTTATTCCGCAAAGTGACCATATTGCGACAATAAGAATTATCTTGGAATCAAACAACCAATTGACAAAACTTACGCCAAGCGCGGCGGAATTTATCGCTGCCATCCCGATTCCGCTTATCATTCCAAATGTTATAAACAAGAAACAAAACTCCAAAGAATGTATATTCATAAGCTCAAGTTTTTCAAGATTGGGCATTTTGCCAAGAACGTTTACGAAATTCTTTTTCTTGAGTTTATTTCTGCCAAGCAGATAAAGTACCGCATTAGCCGCGGCAAAAGTTAATGAAGCAACACCAAGAATCATTGTGATGCCATGAGCTATTGCCCACGGAGTCGCTGCTATTGCACGGGGCTGCGACGGTGGTGCGGCGACGCTGCCAGCTATTAAAACTATGAGAAGAATGATCCATACCATTACAGAGTCGAACCATATTCGTCTGATCGTGAAGCTCAGAAATAAATACATTATCCCAAATACTATAGTAAGCAGGATTATCGATTCAAATAACTCCGTCAAAGGTACAGCGTGTATTGAAATCCCCCTTAATGCCAGCAAAAGGATTTCCAGCAGCACCGCAATACCGACAAGGGCGGTTAAAGTAAGTCTCTTCCTTTTGCCGTTTGCGATTATCTGCAAAACACATACTATCGCCGCCGCTATATATACCCCCGCCGCAGTTATAAATATCATAAATTCAGATACCGGTAATCCTGCCATATTTATCCTTTTCAGATAACGTTTTCTTCAGGGCTGATATATACTGGAGATGATTTTTTGAGTTCTTTTTCGGTAAACAAAACGCGGTATTCCGAAATTCTGCATGCTTTGCTCATTCTGCGAATCGCCCATGTTACATTTTCAACACTTTTGCCGTGAACCATTGAATATAAATTGTACGGCCATGATTTGCTGGTTTGACGTTCGTAGGCATGGCTGACCTCTTTGAAACTCGCCAGAATTTTTCCTGCTTCCTCGACTCTCTCCCGTTCGACTTGCCAGGCCACCATAGCCCCAACATCGGCACCAGCCTTAAAGTGATTTACGACTGCCCCTATTCTCCGCAGGATTCCTTCCTGGTGCCATTTTTTGAGCATGTCAAGAAGTTGGTCAACTTCTATGCCTGCTTTTTTCGCCATATCCTTATATGGCTGCGGGCTGTTTGGAAAACCATCCTGAATAACCGCTAATACCTTTTTTTCAATATCAGAGAGGAGTAACCCCATTTTTTAATCCTACAACTCTGCGTGGACAAATTGACTCAGATACGAAACTTTTTTTCTCATAAATAATAATTCTATGATATCAGGCTCAAAATTATAAGCAGGAATTGCATAATTTTTGCGGTTGCTGAGACAAACACTTGGCTTTTCTTTGGAAATACTTGAATTTTCCGCAATTATCGTATAAAAACTTGGAAAAATTACCAAAAATGAGCCATCGAAAGAACAATATGAGATCGATACGGATTGCAAGCCGGGCAAGTAAACTCGCTTTAATCCAGTCGGGGTATATCGGCAAACTGCTCCAGGATATTTGCCCTGGAGTCGAAATTGCCATAGTAACAGTATCAACGAAAGGTGACCGTGATAAGTCCGACTTTTTGCATAAATCTGAATCGGTCGGTTTTTTCACATCAGAGGTTGAAAAATTTCTCCTTGAAGGTAAAGCCGATATCGCCGTGCATAGCCTTAAAGATCTGCCCACTGCTATAAGAGAAGGTCTTGTAATTGCGGCTATACCACAAAGAGAATCGCCAGCCGATGCCTTCATTGCCGCAAGTGGAATAACATCCATCGAAACACTGTGTTCCGGCGCGACTGTGGGAACTTCGAGCCTTCGGCGTATGGCACAATTGAAACGTATGAGAAGCGATTTGAACTGTGTCCCATTGCGAGGAAATGTGGAAACGAGAGTAAACAAGGTTGTTTGCGGCAAAATAGACGCGGCAATTTTAGCCTGTGCGGGGCTTAACCGGCTGGGTTTAGCTGATAAAATATCGCAGGTTCTTTCACCGGATGATTTTGTACCAGCTCCGGGGCAGGGCGCACTGGCGGTTCAAACTCGCTGCGATGATGAGAAAATTATCAGGCTTGTATCAAGACTCGACGATACGAATACTCGAATCGCCGTTGAAGCTGAGCGTTCCATCTTGGCCGTTTTGCAAGGGGGGTGTAGCATTCCGCTCGGTGTTTATGCCCAGATTGCCGGTGATGTTATTACTATTTATGCTATGCTATCCGATGTCGAAGCTGAAAAATATATTACGCTTTCAAGAACCGGGCCCATTACTGATCGCAAGGCTCTTGTGGAAATAGTGGTTAAAGAATTGCTCGAAGCCGGAGGCGGAGAAATTCTCGAACAGCTAAAAAACTTTCGGTCATAACCGATAACCCCCGGATGGAGGCAATAGGCTCTAAGTTGCTTGCCCAAGCAAAAGAAAATTGCCTTTGATGTTGCCCTCATCTTGCAAACAAGGTTTAGTACAAATATCGATTCCGTCCTTCGTCAATCTGTTGACCGGTTGCCAATACGGAAATGGCTATGATAATAGAGAAAGGATAATATTATTTATGTGCGCTTTGTCCTGAGAATAAATTTTGCGGTTCGTTGTTATTGTTCGTTTGTAATGTCCATAAACCATATACCAGCTCATATTAACCCAATAATTGAGGTTTTGGGATAGATTCTGTAAATAACACTATCCAAATTGTTCAAGTTGTTCCAAAAAGTTTTGAGCTTGTTTTTGCGATGATGCCTCAGCAACAAAAAAAAGTTTGCGGCAATCGAGCTGCTGCCGCATTTTTCTGACAATCTCATAGTCTCTGATAGGTATGCCGCCGCCGCCAAATACTTGCCCTTTGCCCAGCAAATCAATCTTTTTATGCAAACAAGTCCAGTCTTTCTCCGCTGCCTCCCCGGCACCCGGCTGCCACTGGATTACATCGATACCCTCAATTTCACAGATGGCGGGAAGATGAACAATCGCATCAGGGCCATCAAGATGATAAGTTGAGGCATCCAGCGATTTAATTTCTCGTTTCAGACACGAAACTTCAAATTCTCTGAACATCTCAGGACTTATCATACACGAAAAATCACACTGCGGCACACTGACTAAGCCATGACAGTACATTTGATGCCGAGTAATAGAACCAAACTGCCTGGTATCCTGCTCAATCGATAAGGCATTAAGCGCCTGTTCATATGCCAAACAGACTGAATCGAGAGCCCGCTTCACCTTATCTGGGTCTGTTATCACATCCATTAGCAGATTCTGAGGGCCTCTAATAGCGGACAGACAATCCAGACCCGCTTGCAAATTCGGCCCGGTAATCAGTACTTTGCCGTCGCATCGGGCACGAAATGCCCGTAAAGACCTGATTGTTTTTTCCCACCATTGACTTTCGGGATGAAACTTAATTTCAGCATCGTCCCAATTTTCTACAAATGGGACACACCAACTCGTGTCAGGATTATCCGGATGAAATTTCAACTCCGCCCCTAAAAGGGCAGAAAAATGGTCAGGCCCAAACTGAATCTGATAAAATGGAATCGCATCGCCAAGAAACACATGACTGTCTGCCCATGCGAGAAGCTGCTCAATGACGACATTCAAGTCATTTTCTACAGAGGCGACAGATGAAGGCTTAGGACGCGGTTCTACGCCATCTTTTGGCGATACTATACTAACCAGCGGACGCGAAAGAGCTTCATTTTTCCAGAATGAGTCCCATCGCTGTCTTACCTGTTCAAAATCAGTTTTAAATTCAAGTTCCATTAGGATTTTTGCTGTGGATAGGCCAACCGCTGAGAGATATTTATGATGTCTCCCGCCTTTGAATCTATATCCAAAAAAGTAATGTTGTCATACGATTTTTCCAGCCGGTTCGGAGTATCAAAATTACTTATAATTAAATCAACCGATACTTTCTGGGGGAAGGACAAGTAAAGATTGCCGCATGATGTAGCATTGAGTATCTCGGCATTTTTGATTTCAGATATATTCAATCTATTCTCGTTATTAACAAGAAAATATATGTTCTTGTCCTTTCCCGGAACCAGCCAGGAGCACAAACACGGGTCAAGCGGAACTCTGAAATTCCTAAAGTTATCGATATTTTGTTTATACCAGGTATGATAGAATTTTATAGCCCTTTTATGTTGCGGGTTTAAAACTGCGAAATTTATAGAATAACTGGGAATACCAACGGCCATCATTTTAATTATCATAACGGTTGCCTCAGCAGGAGAGTCGCTGTTTGTAATGGTTTGATAATCGTTCAGGCTATATGGAGTGTAAGCGTTTACATATGCGGTTCGAAGAAAATTCCCTTCGGGATTATAAGGCGTATCTCCCGCTCTGATACAAGTGCCGTATTGATAAAGATATGGCGTTGCGTAATTCTGCTTGAGTTCTATAATGTAGTTTTTATTTAAACTTCTGGTTTTTCTGTCAATCAGTTCAAGCGTTTTTGTCAACCCGTCTATCATTGAAGTTGTATCATGACGGTGCTCGTTACTGACACAAGGTTCATCAGGTACACAGTTAAACAGATCGTATTTCGCTCCGTCAACACCATAATCTCTTATCAGATCAGCACAGATATCCGCCATTACTTCCCTTGCCTGCTGGCACATAAAACATAAGGAGTGAAATTTATTATTAGTCATCATCAGGATGTCTTTTTTGTTTTGAATCAAATATTTTTCTCTTTTCCCAAAACATTCGGCATGAGGAGCAACTGCATGCGGAGCACACCATATAATCGCATTTGCGTCTTCTGCGTGGATTTTATCTACAAGCAATTTCAGGTTTTTTATTTTGCTTTTGTCTTCACGCCAGTCGCCGATGTTAAGATTGATGTTGAAATCGCTGTCCAGTCCCGGGCCAAACCAGCCGTCGTCAATAATAAAGTTTTTTATTCCCAACTCGACGCCTTCCCTGACGTTTTCCAAAATTACATCCTCGGTAACATCGTCGGAATACCAGTCCGTCCACGAACACCAGAAAGGAAGCAGGGTGTCGTCTGTTGTAACAGATTCAGATTTTAATATCCCAGCCATTGTAAGCGAAAATTCCCTTAAGCTGCTTATCCATGTCTCTTTTTCATTAATTTCCGCACCTTCTTTGAAGTAAATGTACTCTGTTATAGAGCCGTCGCTTTTATCGCAGACAAAACCGGGGATCGGATAGACATCGGTCCCTCTTTGTATAGTCAGCGTAAAACGCTTCGTCCAAGCGCTGAGCGCCCTTCCGATTGCCGGCTCCCGAACAATAAAGTCAGTTTCTATATTAGGCCCAATAAGGCCGAATATAAAATCGGTGTAAAGGTCTGCGCCTGTCAAAATAAAAAGAGGTATTCTTATATTGTTAACCCGTGAGAGCCATTTTTTGCCCCAGAAATCAACAAGCTGCATTTGTGAAGGATATGTCCGGCCGGTATCAGGGACTATTACCTGATGAAAGTTCTTCAAATTAGTGGATACAGTATAGCTTATAGTTTTCAGTTCATCATTTTTCGGCGGGGTTATTTTGATTTTGTATGGAAATCCATCTGCAAGACCGACACAAACGCCGGTCTTATTTACAACGGCAGTTTTTTTTAAATCCCTGATTTCGAATTCGCAAATAACGTTTTTTTTAGTAGTTACGATTAATTTGAACTCAATCATCTTTAAACCTTATCCTTAATCACGATTGCAAGACAGCAGGAATTTGCCGATAATTGCCCTGCTTTTTCCAGATATCCAGAATAAGCTCGTACCGTTTAAGAGGCATACCCGTATAAATACAGTTACTCGTTGAAAAAATGTAACCACCTCCCGGCATACCGTGCTTTAAAGCATAAGCAGCCGATTCAATAACTTCTTCGTCGGTGCCGGTATCCATTAAGCCGCAGTTGACATTTCCTATTAGGCAGAGTTTATCGCCGACCAATCGCTTGATTTCAGCGATATCAATTCCGCCCTGAGGGTCGAGACTGTGCAGCGCATGAGGACCGGCCGAAACAAGCGAATCGAGAATAGGCATAATGTTGCCGTCAGTATGCTTTATAGTATAAAAGCCCATCTGGCGATAGCCGGCAATCAGATTAGTCAAATACGGAGTAACAAATTCGTCGAACATCGCAGGAGAAAGGAAAGGGCCGCTGTTAAAGCAATAATCACTGCAAAGGGCAAAGCCGTCCAATACGGCGTTTTTTCTAAAAAATTCCGCCCTTTTTAATGCTTTATCGACAGCAGCTTGTGCCTTATCCTTAAATTGTTGCGGATTATCGGCAAGTTCACTGACAAAATTCATTATCTTATCGCCATTGGGCAGACCGCAGGTAATGTCCCCTTCTATCATCAAAAAATATTCCATTCCGGAAACTCTGCGGATTTCTTCCAGTGCATGCATAATACCCTGGTCGGAATTGTTATCAGTCCAGCCTTTCGGTGAATGAAAGAAAATCGCCGAGTGTTCATACTTTTGCGCGGTAACTACATACAGGCTCGCAATGTCGCGTATATGGAGCTTACGTTCATTCAGGGACATCTGGTTCCACTGTTTATAAAATCGATGAGATGGATGAACACGCCCAAAAGCCTCCATAGTCAGAAAAAACACGAGCTCAAAATGAGGTACGCGACCTGAAGGCTGTCCGCCCTTGAGAGCCAAAATAAATTTTTCCCTTGGTTTCATATATTATTACCTAAACCAAATCGCCACTTAAATAACCATTGTTCCGAACATCAACACTATTAAAGTTGCTGCTGACAATGCTCAACAGCCGGGTCTGTACAATCAAGCCATTGGCTTGCCAAAATCGCAATATCAAGCATATTTGTATAACAATCCTTGTTAATATCTCCCGCTGGATAACCAAAATCACCACAACCACCTTCTGATGATGAGGATAAGACTTTTATATCGTCCCAGTAGCAGTAAGATGCGTTGCTTGCCGACGCACAAAAGAGTTTATCTAGTGATACGGGCGATGCATAGAAAGGCTGGTTAATCAGCAGACCCTGCCAGTTCGAATCGCCGGTTACTCTCACCCGTGCGTCAAAAGTCCGATTCTGGTAGTTTAAAGTTATCTCAAATTCATACCAAGTTCCATCCTGCAAACCGTTTATCAGCGTTACATTACCGCCTGAAGTTCGGACATATATTGAATTGGCATCTGCGTCCATCACTACTTCAGTGGCTTTATTACCGGCGGAATCCTGAATGGACATATATCCGTTCCGACTTCCGGAAGTAGGGTCTTTAAGATGCATGCCATACCACCTAACGGTATAGATACTGTTGTTGCCGCCACTACCAAAAACCAGTTTTGCATATTTACTGCCGCCTGCAGAGCCGTAAGTTCTCCCGCATTGAGTGCCGGCATAAACATTAACATTCGTAACCGCGACCTGATAATCGCTGGCATAACCATCATCGGTCCACTGGATACCGGACGCTATATCCGGATCGTCACCATTGGCCCAGCCGCCAACAGGCCAGGTCCCGCTGCCGGCACTGCCCGCCTCGAATGTCGTATTAACTTTCTTATTCTGATAAACCGTCTGATTGAGCGGGGTATATAACTTTATATCATAGTACTCTGTTCCTATGCACTCCGCCTGGGAGCCGGGTTTAGATAAAAACCGGAGTTCATGATTTATTCCGGCTGTTGGCGGCAGCACGACATAACGGACAAATTCGCTGTCCATCATTGAATCATCAGTTGCGATATCAACCAAAGTTGTTATGATGTTGCCGTCAATGACCACCTGTTGAATTGATTTACGCAATGACAATCCACCTTCCCCATTGTAATAGGCCTGACATCCGAGTGGAACAAAATTAATAACAAGCATTCCGCCCTGACTTAAGTCTCCTCGGAACTTCACTTTCAAAGTCGGTAATATCCATGGCGATATGATTTCAGGCAAATCCTCGCCATAATCGAGGTCGGTGGTATATTCGCTGCCCTGCCATTTTGTTTTCAATCTATCGAAAGTATCAGGCCATAACTGGTTCTCTGTAAAAGGCGAGTTTCGGGCATAACCGATTTTTACAACCGGATTTTCAGCCTTCCACAGCAAATATGGATAGTTCTGCGTCCGGGTCGGCTCCATCACAAGACGGCTGTAAGCCGTTTTGGACTGCTGGTCAACACCAACCATCTGACCGAAATGATAGTAGCTTGAAGAAACGGTTTTATTACCATAATCCCAAGTTGCACCAAAACCTTTGAAGTAGTTATCAAATCTGGGATGCAGCTGGTTCATCAGGGCGACATACTGTTCGGCATCCGGCATGGCCAAATTGACATAAGAAACGGCTGTATCACGATAGGTGGAATTGCCAGTGTTCTGATAGAGGTTATTGTAAATGACCGCATAGTGATAATTCTTGTAAAACTTCGTCAAGGCCAGTGTTGCTTTTGCCATTGTCTGAAATCTTTCAAGGTCGCTATTGCCCGGCAAAAGCAATGCAGCTTGTTCAAGATTCTGGTTGGCGTCAGCGGCTATATTGATTTCGTTTGTAAGAGCAAATTGTGAAAGAACCGACGAAAGTGTCGATGTACTTACATTTTGTACGGCACTGGTCTGGGTTAAAACACAAGCCCTATTGTAGTAATAGATGCTTCGGCCTTTAACAAAATCCATCATTTGATACCAGTTGCTGTAATATTCATTAATTCTGGTGAATGCATCGGTAATTTTGTAAGTATCATCCAAGGCCGCAGCAACATAAGAATTGGCATCTGCCCCAAACTTGCCGGTAGCCCATTTTATCAGAAAATCATTGGGATCGAAACCATAAGGGTCCCATGCGATTTTTGATGATGCCAGCCTGCTCGGCTCGTAAAGCGGCTCCGATTCAAGGATGCCATCACAGGGGCCCTGGCCATTTACCCCATAGCTCGATACAAGGGTCATCGCCCTTGTTTTTAATTTTGGCGCCGTGTAACAAAGCTGTGCAACACAAGGCTGGCTCATATTGGGATGATACAGATGCCAGCCAAAGGTCTCCATCCGAGGCATATTGATCAAGGACGTAAAGTGGTCCTGCCATAGGTAATCATTACCGGGAGGAACCGTTACCTTTGACCAGAAACGAACGTCTTGCGGAAGGAGACCGGCCAGAGACGCGAATTCACTGCTCGAACCTAAACCGTGGTCTATAATAATCCACGGACGCAAATAAACTCTGGGAACATCTGATTCATCTGTATATACAATGTTCGGGTCCAGCCCAACCCCTTGCAACATAGCCTTTCTTACTAAAAGCACATATTCCACAAGCCTGCTTTTATAGGACTGAGATTCACAATCCGTGCAGCCGCATGAGTAAATACTTTGGTCACCCTCGCCGATGTTCAAAAGAATGCCGGCTATATCATTCACATTGGTGAAAAGCCTCTTGACTTTATTAAATAACAAATCTTTGCCGGCCTGTTTTGACGGACACATAAACGGATGATACCATGCGGTTTGACGCGTAGGCGCAACTTCCGGATGTGCGGTGATGAAAGCGTCTCTCGCCCACAGGGGCAATGACGGCTGGTATGTGAACAGATATATCTTTGTGCCATAACCTGCGGCATCGGATATTTCGCTTTTCAGGTCATTGCGGTTATCCACTACCTGGTTGAGATAGTTTTGCTTGAACGCTGCATCTACATCATTGAAAACCTCATTGTTGTCTTCATAATAATTAAAAAGATATGTAGGGCTTGAGCTTTCGACTGCCCAGAAATGATCAAAATTTGCACGCTTATCGATGAGGCCCTGTCGAACAGAAAGGACAGGACGGTCTGCAATGTCAAAGGTTTGATTCAAAGCATCTTCGCCTTCCAGTAAAATTCTGTCCCGCAATTCCATCAGCCCATACAGAACACCTACTTCAGTAGCAGCAGTAACCAGAATACTGTTTGCATCGATATTCTTAATATAAAAACCCTGTTCGCCGACCCAGTTTGCATTGAAAGACAAACCAGCTTGTGTAATCAGCGAAGCAATATTGGGATCGTTATATCTGCCAGCATAAATAAATTTAGGATTTGGAATAACAACCTTTATATTGTCCCAATAGCCGTAATCCCAGTCATACCAAAAACGGCATTTTACTCTGTCGAGTGAATAAGACGAACTGCTGTAAAAATCTTTGTTTGTTACAGTTACAGCCCAGTTCGGCTGACCGGCTAATCTTGCTTTTATGTCAAACTTTTTAGTTATATAGTTCAATACCACCTCAAATTCATACCAGGCGTTAACAGAAAAGTTATTAATCAAAGTTACCGCTGCCCCGGCACTTCCATAAGTGATTAGTCCTGTTTGATTGTTCATTCTCACATATGTGGAGATATTTTGTGAATCGTCCATCGCGTAAGTATAATGGCTGCAAATAGTGTTTAAATTCGTGCCGTATTTGGCGAACCACGTCATTTTATGGCGAGCATCATTTGTTCCACTGCCGAAATCGAGTAAAGTCTCGCCATAAGTGGAACTATTCCCCAAAACCCTGCCGCACTGAGACCCCTGAACGGCGCCGGTAGTAACAACCGTATGAGTGCCGGTTGCCGAACGCGACCATTGAACCCCGGAAGCTATATCAGGGTCGTCGCCATTGCCCCAGATTCCATTGCCCGGCCATGTGTTTGGACCGGCGCTATTCGGTTCAAATGTTGTATCGGCTAAAGTTAATGCCACTGTTTCGCCCAGATAATGGGTATTGCCTATCTGAGAAGCAATGTCGGATATGCCTGCAAGGGTATCAGGCTCTATAAACACCTGCGATGAGCCGCCGGCCTGAAAGCCGCCTGTTATAACCAGATTATCTATAGACAGCTTGCCGCTTGTAGTTCTTTCAAACTGCAGTTCGCCGTAAGGCTGGTCGGTCCAGTACTTGATGCGGTAATTTTCAGCTATCAGTATGTCGTCAATGTATAAATTATAATAACGCATATCATTAGCATTTATTGATATCCGGAATTTATAAGTCTGGCCGGCGTTATAAGGCATAAGGTCCACCCGAGTGGTATAGTGATAGGCAAATATCTGACCGTTGTCCGCAAAGCCTACGGAAGGACCTATTTTCCCTGTAATATCCATTATTTTGAAGCCGGCATATTTGTTGGTGTACTCTACTCGGGCATCGAACTCGACCTGAAGCCACTCGCTGCCTTTGAATGTCTTTCTGACATCCGCATTACCCTCGCCATAATACAAAATAAGGGATTTAGTTCCACCAATTACATAAGTAGGGTTATTGGTAACCTCGCCGTTTGTCGTTATCACCCGCCAGCCATCCTGGCCATTAACATCACCAAAAGTAAAAGTTTCAAAATCAGTACTGTAGAGCAAAGTACGCGCATAACCAGCCGACACCGACAGCAATACCACTATAAGCAAATATATGGATGTTAATTTCATGGTTTTCAGTTCTTTTTTATATCGTTTTTGCAACATTTCCATCCTACCTTTCATACTTATCATCGTCAAATACTAATACGCTGTAAACCATCAATCGCCTGTAAGGTGTTTCCTTGAGACGGCTTATCCCATTCATCAAAAACCGCGGCTATATTGTCAAAAGAAATGCCTTTTCCCCACTCACACTGTGCAATTAAGCCTCTGGGAGAGCCGCTAAAGGCTTTCTTTACTCTTCTGACCGCATTTCGTACATCTTCCTGTGACCCAAAGGGCAAAATATTCTGACGGTCAATTTCCCCCCAGAAAGTTATTCTGCCGGAAAATTGCTTTCCCAACTGCTCAATATCCATACAAAATAACTGGGAATTAACGGCATCAACACCGATTTCAATTAAATCAGGAAATAAAGGCATAATAAAGCCGTCCGAATGAAAGAAAGCATACTTGCCCTTTTCGTGAAGTATATCGCAGTAATCCTTATAAAGGGGCTTAAAAAGTTCTCGCCACATTTCCAGCGAAATAAGAAGGGATGTTTGCGAACCCCAGTCATCTAAAAAACCGACGGCATCTACATCGGTCTGCGCTAATATCCGCAATCCCCTGCAATAGAAATCGTGCACCATATCGATAAGATCGCGAACCTCTTTTGTGCCATAAGCAAAGTCTATTAAGAGCTTTTCCGTGCCGCGGAGAAATTGCATGCGTTCAAACGGACGGACGCCTATGCCACCCTTTATAAATTTGTCCTTTATCTGCGAACAAAAATCGTTCACCTTTCCGGTGTCTGCATTATCAAGAAGCTCAAACGGCGGTTTATAATGAGCCAAATCCGACCAGTTCTCAATGATATGCTCCTTAACCTCGCCTGCAACTCCCGGCTCTGCGGAATACCACCTGCATCCCCATTCATCAGTGTAAAAACCAACATTGCCGGGAGTGCCGCTGGCACGGGCAGACTTTCCATAAATAGTCGGAGAATTTGCAATATCTAAAGGAAACAGCCTTAACATTTCATCCAGCCGGTCCTGGCAAAACATATTTACCCACGGCAGCGTCCACAAATCACGCGGCGCCCTGTCGACAGGTCTATGGTTTAAAGTCGCTATTACTCGTTCACGTGAATTCATCTTTTTAATTTCATAAAAAACATATCAATATTCATATCCCCAGAGGGTAGAACCGGCAGCTTTTTCACGGTCATACGGACTTGTTGTATCAGGATTCTGTATGTATATCTTTTGAGGTACACGAGTATAAATTCTTGCTGAATATAACTCCGCTCCGGTACAGCCCGGCAAAGATTCGATGGATAGTTCATGCACGGCTGTATCCGGCAGAACCTGTACAGGCAGCAACTGCACATAACGGATGAACTCACTGTCCTCGATAGTATCATCAGTAGCAATATCAATTAACGTCTTGACAGGCTTATCGTCCAGCGAAAGTTTTAATATTGATTTTCGCATCGACTCCTCGGACTCCGCATCACTCCTAGCTTTTCCGCCTAAAGGGACATATCGTAAAACAAGCATCGCTCCGCCGCTCAGGTCGGCCTGAAATTTAATACGCAGCTTCGGAAGTATCCAGGGCGACAGAACCGCCGGCAAATCTTGGCTGTTGCCAGCCAAGTCCAAGACAAATTCATCGCCCTTCCACTTTCTGAGAAGCTCCGGATAAATGTTTTCCCATTTCATTTCCCAAGGCCAGGGAGCATATCGCTTGTAGCCTATCTTCTTGTGAGGATTTTGCAGTTCCAGAAGAAGATAAGGAAATTTTTCGCTGCGCAAAGACTCCATCACAATACGGTTGTACCCATTCCAGCACTGCTGGCTGACAGTAGCCAATTGGCCGAAAATATATGGAACAAATTTCGGGAAAGTATTGCCCGTCCAGCTTGTTTCAATCTTCTCAAAGTAACCGCTGAACTCTGGATGTATCTTATGCATCCAGTCGATATAAGCTTCCATATCCGGAACAGCCTTTTCGATGTGCTGAACGGCAAGTTTATGATATGCCTGACTGCGGGCGCCAGCAGTTTCGCTGACATTATTATATATGAGAGCGAAATGATAGTTGTGATAAAATCGCGTCAGCGCCGCCGTTGCCTTGCCCATCATCCAGAACCTTTTAAGAACATTATCTTCCGGCTTAAGGGGCATCGCTTTGGTAAGATTCTTTTCTGCGTCTTCGGCTATTCTGATTTCTTCGGCAAGCCTGAATTTCGACAGCACAGTCTCAATCGTTCCTTCAGTAACATCGGCTACTTCTTTGTTCTGTTGCGCTGCCATTCCTCTACTGTAACAGTGAGTCTTTTTACCTTTAACAAAGTTCAGCATGTGAAACCAGTTGGTATTGGTCGGCAAAATTGTAAATGCGTCGGTTATCCTGTATGTATCCTTTAACGCTGCCGCCACATGCACCCCGGCCTCTTCGCCAAACCGTCGCTGTGCCCATTTCAGAAGAAATTCGTTAGAATCGAAACGGTACGGGTTCCACGCAATTTTAAGGCCGGCAAGACGGCTCGGCTCATATAAAAGATCATTATCATCGTCCGGACTTTGGCACTGCGACTGTCCCTTCAATCCGAGAGCCGCCAGCTTTACAGCACGGGCTTTAAGTTTAGGGGCTGTGTAGCATAATTGCGCTACGCAGGGCTGATTCATATTCGGATGGTATATATGCCAGCCGAAAGTCTCCATACGAGGCATTTTTATGTATGGATTGAATTGGTCGTTCCAGAGATAGTCGCCTCCCGGAGGAACTGTTATTTTCGACCAGAAGCGAATGTCTTCCGGCAACTTGCCGGACAGAACCGTAAATTTCTTACTGTCGCCATCGAAACCGTGATCGACAATCTGCCAGGGACGAAGATAGATTATGGCATCCGGCGTACTTTCATGAATTGCCTTGCGGATGAGCATAAGATACTCGATAAGCCTCTGTTCATAGGGCTGAGATTCGCATTTTTGGCATCCGCAGGAAAATATTGACTGCCATCCTTCGCCGAAACACAATACCAAACCGTTAATACCGGAAACATCTCTGAAGAGATCCCTCATTTTCATATACAGTAAATCTTTGCTGACCTGATTCGAAGGACAGATAAACGGATGCCATTCTTTTTCCTGACGGGCAAATTTCACTTCCGGATGAGCGGCGATAAAATTTTCGTGCATCTTGGGCGGCAATGTCGGCTGAAACATGAACAAGTATGTCTTCGCACCATAAGCCTGTGCATCTGAAATAGCCCGTTTCAATTTCTCACGGTTAGCCTTTACTTTTTCAATATACTGTCTGCGAAAAACCTCATCGTTGCCGAATATCTCCGGTGAATCTTCATACGAATATAGGGGAGTAGTACGCTCGTCAGCCCAGAAAGTTGTAAAATTCGCTCTTCTTTTGACATCGCCTATTCGAACCTCAAAAATCGGCCGGTCTTTGTAGTCAAACTTTTCCTTCAATATTTGCTGGCCATCTTCCTCGATTCTGTCCCGAAGCTCCATCAGCCCATACAGAACACCTACTTCAGTAGCAGCAGTAACCAGAATACTGTTTGCATCGATATTCTTAATATAAAAACCCTGTTCGCCGACCCAGTTTGCATTGAAAGACAAACCAGCTTGTGTAATCAGCGAAGCAATATTGGGATCGTTATATCTGCCAGCATAAATAAATTTAGGATTTGGAATAACAACCTTTATATTGTCCCAATAGCCGTAATCCCAGTCATACCAAAAACGGCATTTTACTCTGTCGAGTGAATAAGACGAACTGCTGTAAAAATCTTTGTTTGTTACAGTTACAGCCCAGTTCGGCTGACCGGCTAATCTTGCTTTTATGTCAAACTTTTTAGTTATATAGTTCAATACCACCTCAAATTCATACCAGGCGTTAACAGAAAAGTTATTAATCAAAGTTACCGCTGCCCCGGCACTTCCATAAGTGATTAGTCCTGTTTGATTGTTCATTCTCACATATGTGGAGATATTTTGTGAATCGTCCATCGCGTAAGTATAATGGCTGCAAATAGTGTTTAAATTCGTGCCGTATTTGGCGAACCACGTCATTTTATGGCGAGCATCATTTGTTCCACTGCCGAAATCGAGTAAAGTCTCGCCATAAGTGGAACTATTCCCCAAAACCCTGCCGCACTGAGACCCCTGAACGGCGCCGGTAGTAACAACCGTATGAGTGCCGGTTGCCGAACGCGACCATTGAACCCCGGAAGCTATATCAGGGTCGTCGCCATTGCCCCAGATTCCATTGCCCGGCCATGTGTTTGGACCGGCGCTATTCGGTTCAAATGTTGTATCGGCTAAAGTTAATGCCACTGTTTCGCCCAGATAATGGGTATTGCCTATCTGAGAAGCAATGTCGGATATGCCTGCAAGGGTATCAGGCTCTATAAACACCTGCGATGAGCCGCCGGCCTGAAAGCCGCCTGTTATAACCAGATTATCTATAGACAGCTTGCCGCTTGTAGTTCTTTCAAACTGCAGTTCGCCGTAAGGCTGGTCGGTCCAGTACTTGATGCGGTAATTTTCAGCTATCAGTATGTCGTCAATGTATAAATTATAATAACGCATATCATTAGCATTTATTGATATCCGGAATTTATAAGTCTGGCCGGCGTTATAAGGCATAAGGTCCACCCGAGTGGTATAGTGATAGGCAAATATCTGACCGTTGTCCGCAAAGCCTACGGAAGGACCTATTTTCCCTGTAATATCCATTATTTTGAAGCCGGCATATTTGTTGGTGTACTCTACTCGGGCATCGAACTCGACCTGAAGCCACTCGCTGCCTTTGAATGTCTTTCTGACATCCGCATTACCCTCGCCATAATACAAAATAAGGGATTTAGTTCCACCAATTACATAAGTAGGGTTATTGGTAACCTCGCCGTTTGTCGTTATCACCCGCCAGCCATCCTGGCCATTAACATCACCAAAAGTAAAAGTTTCAAAATCAGTACTGTAGAGCAAAGTACGCGCATAACCAGCCGACACCGACAGCAATACCACTATAAGCAAATATATGGATGTTAATTTCATGGTTTTCAGTTCTTTTTTATATCGTTTTTGCAACATTTCCATCCTACCTTTCATACTTATCATCGTCAAATACTAATACGCTGTAAACCATCAATCGCCTGTAAGGTGTTTCCTTGAGACGGCTTATCCCATTCATCAAAAACCGCGGCTATATTGTCAAAAGAAATGCCTTTTCCCCACTCACACTGTGCAATTAAGCCTCTGGGAGAGCCGCTAAAGGCTTTCTTTACTCTTCTGACCGCATTTCGTACATCTTCCTGTGACCCAAAGGGCAAAATATTCTGACGGTCAATTTCCCCCCAGAAAGTTATTCTGCCGGAAAATTGCTTTCCCAACTGCTCAATATCCATACAAAATAACTGGGAATTAACGGCATCAACACCGATTTCAATTAAATCAGGAAATAAAGGCATAATAAAGCCGTCCGAATGAAAGAAAGCATACTTGCCCTTTTCGTGAAGTATATCGCAGTAATCCTTATAAAGGGGCTTAAAAAGTTCTCGCCACATTTCCAGCGAAATAAGAAGGGATGTTTGCGAACCCCAGTCATCTAAAAAACCGACGGCATCTACATCGGTCTGCGCTAATATCCGCAATCCCCTGCAATAGAAATCGTGCACCATATCGATAAGATCGCGAACCTCTTTTGTGCCATAAGCAAAGTCTATTAAGAGCTTTTCCGTGCCGCGGAGAAATTGCATGCGTTCAAACGGACGGACGCCTATGCCACCCTTTATAAATTTGTCCTTTATCTGCGAACAAAAATCGTTCACCTTTCCGGTGTCTGCATTATCAAGAAGCTCAAACGGCGGTTTATAATGAGCCAAATCCGACCAGTTCTCAATGATATGCTCCTTAACCTCGCCTGCAACTCCCGGCTCTGCGGAATACCACCTGCATCCCCATTCATCAGTGTAAAAACCAACATTGCCGGGAGTGCCGCTGGCACGGGCAGACTTTCCATAAATAGTCGGAGAATTTGCAATATCTAAAGGAAACAGCCTTAACATTTCATCCAGCCGGTCCTGGCAAAACATATTTACCCACGGCAGCGTCCACAAATCACGCGGCGCCCTGTCGACAGGTCTATGGTTTAAAGTCGCTATTACTCGTTCACGTGAATTCATCTTTTTAATTTCATAAAAAACATATCAATATTCATATCCCCAGAGGGTAGAACCGGCAGCTTTTTCACGGTCATACGGACTTGTTGTATCAGGATTCTGTATGTATATCTTTTGAGGTACACGAGTATAAATTCTTGCTGAATATAACTCCGCTCCGGTACAGCCCGGCAAAGATTCGATGGATAGTTCATGCACGGCTGTATCCGGCAGAACCTGTACAGGCAGCAACTGCACATAACGGATGAACTCACTGTCCTCGATAGTATCATCAGTAGCAATATCAATTAACGTCTTGACAGGCTTATCGTCCAGCGAAAGTTTTAATATTGATTTTCGCATCGACTCCTCGGACTCCGCATCACTCCTAGCTTTTCCGCCTAAAGGGACATATCGTAAAACAAGCATCGCTCCGCCGCTCAGGTCGGCCTGAAATTTAATACGCAGCTTCGGAAGTATCCAGGGCGACAGAACCGCCGGCAAATCTTGGCTGTTGCCAGCCAAGTCCAAGACAAATTCATCGCCCTTCCACTTTCTGAGAAGCTCCGGATAAATGTTTTCCCATTTCATTTCCCAAGGCCAGGGAGCATATCGCTTGTAGCCTATCTTCTTGTGAGGATTTTGCAGTTCCAGAAGAAGATAAGGAAATTTTTCGCTGCGCAAAGACTCCATCACAATACGGTTGTACCCATTCCAGCACTGCTGGCTGACAGTAGCCAATTGGCCGAAAATATATGGAACAAATTTCGGGAAAGTATTGCCCGTCCAGCTTGTTTCAATCTTCTCAAAGTAACCGCTGAACTCTGGATGTATCTTATGCATCCAGTCGATATAAGCTTCCATATCCGGAACAGCCTTTTCGATGTGCTGAACGGCAAGTTTATGATATGCCTGACTGCGGGCGCCAGCAGTTTCGCTGACATTATTATATATGAGAGCGAAATGATAGTTGTGATAAAATCGCGTCAGCGCCGCCGTTGCCTTGCCCATCATCCAGAACCTTTTAAGAACATTATCTTCCGGCTTAAGGGGCATCGCTTTGGTAAGATTCTTTTCTGCGTCTTCGGCTATTCTGATTTCTTCGGCAAGCCTGAATTTCGACAGCACAGTCTCAATCGTTCCTTCAGTAACATCGGCTACTTCTTTGTTCTGTTGCGCTGCCATTCCTCTACTGTAACAGTGAGTCTTTTTACCTTTAACAAAGTTCAGCATGTGAAACCAGTTGGTATTGGTCGGCAAAATTGTAAATGCGTCGGTTATCCTGTATGTATCCTTTAACGCTGCCGCCACATGCACCCCGGCCTCTTCGCCAAACCGTCGCTGTGCCCATTTCAGAAGAAATTCGTTAGAATCGAAACGGTACGGGTTCCACGCAATTTTAAGGCCGGCAAGACGGCTCGGCTCATATAAAAGATCATTATCATCGTCCGGACTTTGGCACTGCGACTGTCCCTTCAATCCGAGAGCCGCCAGCTTTACAGCACGGGCTTTAAGTTTAGGGGCTGTGTAGCATAATTGCGCTACGCAGGGCTGATTCATATTCGGATGGTATATATGCCAGCCGAAAGTCTCCATACGAGGCATTTTTATGTATGGATTGAATTGGTCGTTCCAGAGATAGTCGCCTCCCGGAGGAACTGTTATTTTCGACCAGAAGCGAATGTCTTCCGGCAACTTGCCGGACAGAACCGTAAATTTCTTACTGTCGCCATCGAAACCGTGATCGACAATCTGCCAGGGACGAAGATAGATTATGGCATCCGGCGTACTTTCATGAATTGCCTTGCGGATGAGCATAAGATACTCGATAAGCCTCTGTTCATAGGGCTGAGATTCGCATTTTTGGCATCCGCAGGAAAATATTGACTGCCATCCTTCGCCGAAACACAATACCAAACCGTTAATACCGGAAACATCTCTGAAGAGATCCCTCATTTTCATATACAGTAAATCTTTGCTGACCTGATTCGAAGGACAGATAAACGGATGCCATTCTTTTTCCTGACGGGCAAATTTCACTTCCGGATGAGCGGCGATAAAATTTTCGTGCATCTTGGGCGGCAATGTCGGCTGAAACATGAACAAGTATGTCTTCGCACCATAAGCCTGTGCATCTGAAATAGCCCGTTTCAATTTCTCACGGTTAGCCTTTACTTTTTCAATATACTGTCTGCGAAAAACCTCATCGTTGCCGAATATCTCCGGTGAATCTTCATACGAATATAGGGGAGTAGTACGCTCGTCAGCCCAGAAAGTTGTAAAATTCGCTCTTCTTTTGACATCGCCTATTCGAACCTCAAAAATCGGCCGGTCTTTGTAGTCAAACTTTTCCTTCAATATTTGCTGGCCATCTTCCTCGATTCTGTCCCGAAGCTCCATCAGGCCATAGAGAATTCCTGTGTCAGTATTTGCTGTTATCAGAATAGTGCCATTCTCAAGAGTTTTTATATAAAAACCCTGCTTGCCGAGCTCATCCTTTTGGACTTCAAGCCGAGACGTTTCTGCAATGGGAGTGATATAACTGCTGCCAAACCTGCCCGCAACAATGATAATATCTCCGGTTTTCCCTATACTGGCCGATTCGGCAAGGTTGTGAATGCTGCCAATCTCTGCGGCGGTCTTTTCTATTCCCTTAATTACGCCAGCTTCGATAAATACGAGAATTTCAGCCTTTGCGCATCCGGCAATAAATACCAGAGAAATAAAGACGGCAAACAGTATTTTGCTTAGTTGTTGTGCAGTCATTTTCGTTTTATCGTTTAATCATTTTTATAAACGGATTTCTGAATTTTACGGTATTACTTTATGGATATAATTTTTTGGATAAGTCGTACCTTTACTGAGTTCAACGCGGCTGAGATAATCGGACTGATTAATAAACCATGCATTGCCTGAAACGTCAAAGCATACATCTTCAGCCAAACCAACATCCTTCGGGTGGAATTTCAGTCCAAGGTGCCAATCGTCAACCGAAATTATACGGGTTTTGCCTGGAGTTTGGTCAGGAAGCGGTTCAATGCCGTACTTTCGCAGTTTAAATACGCCCTCATCAAAAGGAGGACTGCTGTAAGATTCAACGGCATAGAGATACCCTTTGTAAAAAGTCATACCTCTGATTTTCTTTTCCGTTACCTCCGGCCGAGGCTCTTTAAAAGAAGGCACTGCCGCAAATGCCGCTATTTGACCATTAGCGTCAAGCTGAACGATACTGCGAAGATTATTGTCGCCAATGAACAGTGAACCATTATTAACATCATACGAAACAGCATCAGGCTGAGTTATCTCAGCAGGCAGCTTTCTCCATATTACAGGAGCGGCAGTGTCAAAATCAGTACCCATTTGATATACAGCATCTTTCGAGCAAATTAAAAGCCTGCCCTGACCGTCGTCGGTCAATGCGCGAGCATCAAAGGCAAGCTCTTTACTTACAGCAAGCTCTTCTCCCTTAAAAGATATTTTATATATTTTGTTATCGGTGAGAATATAGAGATTATTTCCGACACAGGCGATTCCTTTTGGAGGACAAGAAAGCGGGCCTATCTTTTCAGCAACTATCTCGGGGAAAATGCGTGCGGGCTTGCCAGAGCGTTCAGCTTTTACGACGGTCTGCAATTCCCTAACGACATGCATATAGCTCTGGCTTTCCGTTTTACCTTTTTTGGCAAGAAAGTCGCCGGGCGACTCATACAACTCAACACCGCGTTTGACCAGTTTTTCGATTGCATCGACCTGTGCATTTCTTTCCGCACCCTGCAGACCGAGGAGATAACAATAACGAAGCGTTCCAACCATGCAAACCTTTTTGGCCTCAGCGTACTTTTTATAACCAACCAGGTCGTCGTGAATACTTTTGTAGTCGTCCGGTTTGAACTTTTCTTTGTTCTTCTCCAGAATCTCAATCATCTTGTCGCAAAGAGCTAGCGTTTTATTCAGGGCGGACTCCCATTCGCTAACCATACCCTTCGTTACATCGGGGTATCTCATCGAATAGTTGGGAACAGCGGCGTGTCCGACCTCTAATACGATTTCAAGGGGAGAATACTGCCATAACGGCCCGGCTCGCAAATAGGTGGAATGCGACGGCCCTATCGCTTCACGCATCACGTCATAGGAAATCGTCAGGATATCCGCCAGAGGTTCGGCGGTTTGGACTCCATAATTTTCCGTTGCCCAGTCAATATATATCCGGCGAGGGTCCTTAAACGGGTCATTAGCCAATGCATAATAAGTATAAGCGTTGAGATGATTCCACGGCGACCAAAGGAGAGGCTCGTCACGTCCCCATGACGCTGCTACCCATTCAAGCGGTTTGTGATTTTTGAACCCGCCTGTGGTTTTTTCCGCTTCCATAATATCCTTAACAAGCGAAAAAAGCCCCACGACTCCCGGCTCCGGGATGCCGGCCAGTTCTCTGAAACGAGCAGACCATTCATGAGCCATTCCACAGGGATACCAGCCAAAACCACGATATTCACAAACTGTTACATCAAATGAAACTATTTGCGGATGCCCGCCAACGTTACCAATTAATGCATCAGTGGGCAGGCCTATATAGCTGTCACCAAACTGTTCTTTTGAAATGATATAAATATTCTTGATATCTTCCTTATCTGTTGTCAAAGGAAAATACTCTTTTACACGGGCAATGTCAGATGGGTTAGAAAGCCATGAACGGAGCATAAGAATACGATTCTTACCATCCTCATCATTCGCCTGCTTTATTCCTGCCCATACGGCTTTCGCGTAAGCCCTGAATTCCTCCGGATTGCCGGCAGATATGTGCGCTTCAGTTAAAGTTATCATATAGCCATCGAGCCATGGCATCAATTTTATCATTTCATAAAGCTTGTTCTTTAAAAACCACGTTCGTTTTTCCAACGTGTTAAGAAACTCTTTTTTGATGCCTCCGGAAAGGTTAATCTCGTAATTGTGCGGTACAATTTTCACCCCCTTTGCCTGCAACTGTTTGGCTATTTCGTGAATCCTAAGGCGGTTCTGCTCAGCCTCCTGACGGCATTTCTGGCGATCCTCAAACGCCTCGTCCGGCAGAAATTCGTAGTTATTCAAATTTTCATTGCGCCACGTAAGTGTTTGCCAAAAGGTGCAGCCGCTTTCCGGAATCGCCGGCGGATAAGCGAAATTCGTATCTATCCTTACCTTTGAAAAATAAGCTTTTTTGGCGGAACACGCCTCTGAAGTCTTAATCTGTGCCGAGCTTGAATTGTCCTCGAAAGCAAAAACAGCGATGTTCAAAAAAACTATTACAACAAAGAAATTTCTTTGGCTGCTGCGCATAATCGATCGCCTTTTTCACACGGATTATCATATAAGAAAATTCACAAACATTATCTGTAGTTGAGCGTTATCCAAACAATAACATTACCAATAATACAATGAGGTGCCAGCCCTGTATTTGTAATTGACGGTTTGTCGAGGGTCAATCTTCTGCCAAGTAACATCTCCACCGTTGCGTAACATATTACCGCCTTCACGTTTAGCTTTGGTATGATTCCATATCCATTGGTTAACACCTGCCGTAGCTGTCCAATCACTGGTCATGTCGGATACCAGCGGAAACATCCCGGAATCGTTGGTCGTTTTTGGCATTCGCTTTGCTTCATTTCTATCAATCCACGTGCCTTGGTAGTCGCCCCTGAAATTGCCGTAATATTGGTAGCCTATGCCGCCGTTCTTACTCCAGGTGAAAATCCATTTATCGTTATCCGGGCAGAACAACACCTTTCCTTCGGGAAGATAAGACGTGTAAAATGTGCTTTTATAATAAAACTTCCCCGTAGGGTTGTCCCCATCCCAATATTGTAAAGCACTCAAATCGTATGCAACATGAGGATGTTTTTGGGCCCAGTTAAATGTTGTACCGTTAACAACGATATTGTCGTGAGGCGGTAAATTACTATTATAATCCCCCGAATACGCCAGCAGCGCAATATGGCATTGACGGAGATTGGTCGCACAGACAGTGCGTTTGGCCTGCTCTTTTACTCTTTGTAAGGCGGGCATTAATAGCGCCAAAAGCATAGCTATAATAGAAATGACAACTAGCAACTCTACTAAGGTGAAGGCACTAATCAGTCTCTTATATCTCAACTCGCACATATTGCCGCTCCATTTTTCTCGCATAGACTTAATCTCTATTCTCAGGCCAAAAATCCCTACCGCTGGCCACATCAAACAAAACCTCACACAACGTCAGGAACTCCTTCGTGAAGTCCCTGACGTTACATTTTGACTTCAATAACATCAAAAAATTTACAGATCAACAGTTGTCTTAAGCCGGATCAGCTCTCGTTACGACGGCGTTTCAACGCCAGTATGCCGGCAATGCCCAAACCGAGTATAGAAACGGTAGCAGGTTCCGGAATAAGCCCAGAGTAGATCGCTACATTATCGACATTCACTGCGGTAGATGTATATCTCATGATTCGTAACGTACCAATATCGGTTGCGGAGCCGTCGTAGAAAGCATAATCATCAGCCTTCAGGACATTATCTACATACACATCGTAAGTCTGGGCGGTAATATCCGCAAGAATCCTGATATCATACGTCTGGGCAGCATATGTCATAAGATTAGTCGCGGTCGTGCCGTTGTAGGCCGTTATATACCCGGTACCGTTAAATAGCACACGCGCTGCTGTACGAGTAGTAGCGGCATTCAGTAAATCAAATTGCGATGTCCTGTTTGTGATGAGTGCCGTGGTCTTAAACGCAAGTGTAGCAGCGGTGGTCTGGGAGGCAAAGCTCTTTCGGACGTCTGCGTTAGCTCCGGAGTAATACACCTTAAGCGATTGTGCACCGGCAATTACACCCGTACCAGTAAAGATATCGCCGGCTCCTGCCGTGATAGTCCAGCCGTCCTGACCAGCTACAGTGCCGGTCGTAAAGGTAGGCGACTCAAAGCCTGTCGAGTAAATAAGCGTTGCCAGACTTGGAGAAGCAAACATTGCCGCTCCTAAAACAACTACTAAAACAATTAACTTCTTCATCTTCTCAATCCTCCAAAATAAATTTTTCTCTACTTGAACCTACACAACTTTATCAAAATCAGGTAAATAACCTGTCAATTTTTATCAGCCAATCAGCTTATTAAATTTTAACAATCTTCCCACGGCAGCTTTCTCACAGACAGTTGGAATCGCTTGGCTGCGTACAGTTGAGCCAGCCGTCAGCAACGCTGCCAAAGTCGATAAAGTCCACATAACAGTCCTCATTAAGGTCAGCAGGCAGATAGCCCCAGTCACCGCATCCTATTAAACCGCCATAAATCGTCAAATCATCGACATTCACTGCGACAGACGTGTATCTCATGATACGTACCGTACCAATATCGGTTGCGAGGTTGTCGTAGAAAGCATAATCATTAGCCTTCAGGACATTATCTACATACACATCGTAAGTCTTGGCGGCAATATCCGCAACAATCCTGATATCATACGTCTGGGCAGCATATGTCATAAGATCAGTCGCGGTCGTGCCGTTGTAGGCCGTTATATACCCGGTACCGTTAAATAGCACACGCGCTGCTGTACGAGTAGTAGTGGCATTCAGTAAATCAAATTGCGATGTCCTGTTTGTGTTGAGTGCCGTGGTCTTAAACGCAAGTGTAGCAGTGGT
This sequence comes from Phycisphaerae bacterium, assembly GCA_028715705.1. Lineage (GTDB taxonomy): Bacteria > Planctomycetota > Phycisphaerae > Sedimentisphaerales > Anaerobacaceae > JAQURJ01. The sequence goes on from JAQURJ010000006.1 coordinate 26,705, forward strand.
GGTCTGGGAGGCAAAGCTCTTTCGGACATCTGCGTTAGCTCCGGAGTAATACACCTTAAGCGATTGTGCACCGGCAATTACACCCGTACCAGTAAAGATATCGCCGGCTCCTGCCGTGATAGTCCAGCCGTCCTGACCAGCTACAGTGCCGGTCGTAAAGGTAGGTGACTCGAAGCCGGTCGTGTAAAGTGTATCATAAACGGCACTTGAAGTTATGGACAGATCGTCGATATACACGGGGGAGGTTGTATACCTCTGTATGCGAAACAAGCCGAGAGAACTTGTACCATTATAGAAGGCAAAATTATCCGCTTTCAGTACGTCATCCACATATAAATCATAAGTTTGATTAAAGATATCCACCTCGAGCCGGACATTATATACGATATGGCCGCTATATGCCCCCACAGCGGTTCCAGTAGTACTATCATAGGCAACTATATTTCCCGTATCCTTAAACTCAACACGCGGACCTGTATGAGTACCAGCAGAGTTCATCAGGTCAAGCCTCACGGTTTTGTTATTAACACTTGTATCGATTGAATACTCGACGGTAATGGTAATACCGCTCTGAGGAGTAAAACTTTTTCGGACATCAGCTCCAGAGGTATACACCATAAGCGACTTTGTTCCATTAATCGCCCATGGGCCGTCATTAATATCACCAGCGGGAGCTGTAACAACCCAGCCATCCTGTCCATTTACATCGCCCGCTGTAAAACTTTCAAAGTCGGTCTGGTATATTGTAGTCCCTGCATAAACTGCCGGTGAAACCAGAAAAACCATGCCGCTTAAAACAGTCAGTAAAACAACAAACTTTTTCATCTTCATCTTTTTATCTCCTTCCTAAAAAAAGGAATCTAAACATTCTATTATCTTTTTCACTTACTAATGTCGATTATTAAAGAACTATTGAGCATTAACTTCATTGTTAAAGTAAATCTATGCAAACAGGGTCAGTAGGCGCGGTGCAATCCATCCATTGATTGGCAATATTCGCAAAGTCCTTGAAATTCACATAACAGTCGCCATTGAGGTCGCCTTCATACCAGCCTGCGCAGTCAGCGGTAACCGTGATGTTATCCCAAAAACCATCAACACCCGTCGCACTGGTTTTGCACGTTATCCAGCCGAATGATTCCTGTTCCTCGCCATGTAAACCTTTTCTAAAATATCCGGATACTGTCGATGCCCACACCGGGGCGCCGGCCTGTTTTATATTCGCGGTATATTGTTTGGTCGCAAAATCCAAAACAATATTGATTTCATACCAGGTATCATCCTGATAAGAACTCAACAATTCTTTGGTGCCGCTGGCACGTGCGGCATCCGCATCATTAAGTTGGATATTCGTCAAGCCGGCGCCTGATACTTTCATTAATATACCCAAGGCCATATTTTCCCAACTGCCTACCCGATTGGGATCACCTGCGGCGGCACCAGGGTCTCCAACGCCCTCATCGCCTATCATCAGACCCACATATTCAGTTGCAAATGAACCGGTTTGTTTAAGTTTCTGGAACCAGTTCAACGTTAGGGTACGAGTATTTCTGCCCCCTCCAAAAAATAACGCGGTCATCGGACCCATACCCGCAGTGCTGGTTCGTCTAATCCTGCCGGATTGAGAACCCGCATATACATCTGCACCTGTTATAACCCTCAGGTCAGTTGGAATATTACCCGCATCGGAAATTTGGAAGACTTCCCACGATGCCCCCGAAGCAGGGTCAATGTCATTTCCATCGCCCCAGGTACTATCGCCCGGCCAAGTCCCTTCGCCGGCACTATTTGGTTCAAATGTTGTGCTGACCAGATCGACCGTCGCATTGGCCGGCACGCAAACCAGCGTCATACAGATAGCCCATAAAAAAGCTGCACTGACAATCTTTTTCATCTTTTCTTCTCCTTTCAAAAATTGCTGAAAATTCTCGCACAATCTAGAAATTCTTACACCGTTATTTTCGGGTGTTTTACAAAACACTATTTAGCTAACCTTAAAAGCTGTATCATTTCAGCAAAGTCCATACTACTTAACTTCGCAAATAATGTCAATAAAAATTTGAACTCGATAAAAAAAATTGAGATTTAAGGCTTATCTATTCCCTAAAAAGACCTTTAATTATGTATATAACCTATTAGCAAAAAAGAACTTAAACTAGAATCATAATCACAATGATTTATTTCTCGTTTTTTTCTAAAAAGCCATACGCTGTCGAATAAAATTTGGTTTCTATTTCATTTTTAAAAGATTTTTCTTTCATTTTCAGGCTTTTTAGTGTATTTTAGTATTGATAATGCGTTTTACCAATTATTAGTCTAATTTTGGCAATTGCCAGCCAGGATCGAAGATGTTAAAGTACTTCTAATCAAAACTAATTTGGAGACAGATAAATAATGGCGGTAACAATCAAAGATGTAGCAAAAAAGGCCAGCGTATCCCCCAGCACCGTCTCTATGGTGATTAACAGGCGTCACATAAACTCAAGGATAAGCAAGAACACACGACAAAAGGTGCTCGACGTGATAAGAGAATCAGGCTATGTGCCAAATCTGTATGCCAGAAGCATACGAAACGGCAGCACTTTTACCATCGGCATAATAGTAGAGGACATAGACAGCCCTTCACGAATGATTATAAAGGGAGCAAAATTGCCGGCATCCGAAAAAGGTTATCACGTTATTGCAAGTGAAACTAACGACAAGGCAGATGAAGAGCGTTTCTGTATTGAGAACTTCCTCTCACGCAGGGTTGATGGTATTATAATAATTCCTGCGGCATCGGGCGAAACGCTCGGCTATCTTAAGGAATTATACTCAACCGGCTTTCCGCTGGTCATTTGCGGACGTCCTTTTGTAACCGAAATGGACAGTGTCTTCGACCATCTTGAGGGTGGTTCATTCAGAGCGACAAGTTACTGTATCGAACAGGGACATACTAAAATCGCCTACTGCGCTGGTAATCCTGAGGGGATGATTTATAAACTCTCCGTCCTACCCCGATATCAAGGCTATCTAAAAGCATTGGAAGAAAACGGTATTGTACAGTTGCCCAAGAATTATTACATAACAACAAAAACAGTTGACCATGCCGGAGGCGAAGAGGCTGCTGAAGCAATTCTCAAAATGGCTGAAAAACCGACAGTCATTGTTTTCCGTAACGATGAAATGGCTGCCGGAGCTATACATTATTTGCGGAGCAAAAACATCCGAGTTCCCGATGACATATCCATAGTCGGTTATGGCAACAAGTCTTTCGCGGGTATACTTGAAGTACCCCTGACTACTATATCGCCTCTAAAAACTGAAATTGGAGAAAGAGCTGTGAGAATCATCCTCGACAAAATTGAAAATAGTAAAAAAAACAAGGGCAGTGAAGACACAAACAGAACCGTAACATCAGTAGGTCTTATGCCCGAATTGGTGATACGGGATTCCGTTTGTCTGTTAAAATAACAAGTCCGGCAAATCAATCTCAAAATAAAGAATTGGCGATTTGTATAACTGTATATTGTGTTAAGATTACATATTTTTTAATCGAGAGGAAAAACTATGAACTGGATTGACTGGATCGTCGTAGGGGCTTCCTGTGTATTGATTATGGGAATAGGTTTGGCGTTTGCCAAACGCGGCAGTGGCAGTATGACGGATTTTTTCCTTGCTGGCAGAAAAATGCCGTGGTGGTTGGCAGGTCTTTCGATGATGGCAACCAACTTTGCTTCCGACACCCCGCTTCATCAGTCAGGCAACGCTCGTAGAGGTGGTTTTCTCGGTTTTTGGTTCTATGTACCGGAAATTCTCAGGGAATTATCAATTTCTTTCTTCTTTGCCCGACTTTGGCGACGAGCCAGGATACTGACAGACGTCGAGTTTTTTGAGCTCCGACATGGGGCAGAAAGTGCGAAGATTCTGCGTATCGCCGTCGCTTCCTACAATTGCTTTATATACGCCCCTCTGAAAATAGGTCTTTTTACTCTGGCGATGAGCAAAATTGCCAGCGTAGTTTTCCAGATGCCGGAAACACTTCACTTCGCAGGTTATTCATTCAGCAGTCACATAGCGCTTTCAATAGGAGTTGTAGCCTTTGCGATGATATATTCGGCCGCTTCGGGGCTTTGGGGCGTTGCGGTTACTGACGTTCTGGAATGGCTTATCGCCATCACAGGAACTTATGCTCTGATGTTTTTTGCTTTTAAGGCAACTGGTGGGCCAAGCGGTTTGATTGATAAGCTTAAGGTAATATCCATTGATGGTCGCTTATCTTTTGACCCTTCGCGATTAAGCCCCGTAACCTTTTTCTCACCCGTGTTAATCCTTCTATTTTCACCGCACTGGTGGTTTGCGGATGGAGAACTGGCTGTCACTCAAAGGCTTATGGCATGCCGAAATGAGAAAGATGCGATGATGTCACAGCTTATGAGAACTGCGATGAACTTTACCGTTCGTTCCCTGCCGTGGATAATTTGCGGCATGGCTTCCATTGTTATTCTGGCTGATGTAACTATCGATGACCCCAATGATGCTTATCCGATGTTAATCCACAAGTTAATGCCTCACGGACTGCTGGGGCTTATGATGGTTTCTTTTTTGGCCGCTTTTTTATCATCTGCAGATATGTATTTAAATCTTGGTTCGGCATACTTTATGAATGATATCTATAGGCGTTTTATCGTTAAACATAGAGAGGAACACCATTACGTGGCAGTTTCAAAACTTGTAACTATCACAATGGCCATCCTTGGCATTATCGTCGCCGTTATGAGCAGTAGCGTCTGGGCTTTATTCAAATTGATGCTTCTGGTTATGTCGGGCACTATTATGATTCGAGCATTACGTTGGTTCTGGTGGCGCATCAACGGCTGGACGTTGGTATCCGCCATTGTGGCCAGCACAGTTACTGCGATAACTTTTTCCGTTTGGCAAATCGCATATTTTGAACCTAACGGTTTTATGAATTTCTTTAAGGTAGCTGTTCGTCCGCCGACGCAGTGGATTATCGATACTTTACATATTACTGACAGTTCTTTCCCTCAATATGTGTACTTCACTGTAGATCTTAATCTGATAATGCTTATTGTCGCAATAGTGTGGATAACGACGATGTTTTTAACCAGACCCGACCCTATAGAGTCATTGAAGGAATTTTATCGCCGAGTTCGTCCGGCAGGGATAGGATGGAAACCTATAGCCAAACTCTGCCCAGAAGTAAAAATAACCGACAGCTTTTCTGCGGACTTTATGGCGTGGGTTATAGGTTGTACTTTCTGCTATTCGGCATTTTTCACCGCGGCCGCAATGTATTTTACAAAGTGGAAAATCGGGGCGATTCTGCTGACAATTACGATTGCCGCGGGCGTTCTGCTTAAATTTAAGGTTCTCGACCGATACAGCCGAATGGCCGCCATAGACAAACAATTAGAAGATGAGGCGTCAGGCAAGTCAGTCATTAAAGAAGGAACTTAGAAGAATGGATTTAAGCGGAATGATAAGTCTGAGCTCCTATGATTTTGCGGGGTTAGGCAAAACGACTATCGGGAAAAACGGGTGTAAGGAAATATACAAAACCGCCGATGAAAGAGCGGTTATAGCAGTGTTGGAAAATGATAATAAACTAATTTATTTTCCAACAGAAATCGGTATTCCAACTTTCTATCCATTGAAAAATATTGAGATGCCGGGAAAAATCTCAGGGGTACTTATGGATTTAGACGGAACATCCGTAAAATCCGAGCATTTTTGGATATGGGTCATTCAGCAGGTTATTGCAGGGCTGTGTCAAAAGCCGGATTTCGAATTTGCCGAAGAAGACCTCCCGCACGTTTCAGGGCACAGCGTTTCGGAACATCTGCAATATTCCCTGAACAAATACTGCCGCGATATAGACAAGGCAACCCTGGTTAAAGCAAGAGATATGTATTTCAAGATAGTGCATCGCGAGCTGCAGAATGTATTGGAAAACAAGGAGATCAACGGCGTATGTTTTGAGCCGGCTCCATTTTTGAAAGAGTTTCTGTTGACTTTGAAAAACAACAATGTAAAAATAGGATTAGTCTCGTCCGGCTTATATGAAAAATCTATTCCGGAAATAAGCGCTGCTTTCAGAAGAATTCAACTGGGCGAACCTGCCGAATTTTATGACGGCATAGTTACTGCCGGTTTCAGCATTGGAAAAGGCCGGATTGGCACATTAGGCGAATTAGAACCCAAACCCCACCCCTGGTTGTATGCGGAAATGATGCACGCTCTTAATGTCCCCAAAAATGAGGTGGTGGGTCTGGAAGACAGCGGGGCAGGAGTGCTGTCGCTTATAAGCGCACAGATACCGGCTATAGGCATCGCAGGCGGAAACATAGAATCCGGCGGAGAAAAGTCTTTGTGCAGCGCATTTTTTAATAACCTTAAGGAAGCATTAGACTGTATAATGGCCCGCGTATAAAGACACTTAACAAAATTTATATAAATTTCAGGCAAACGGTATGAAGAATAAAAATTTAGAGATGCACCTTATATCCAATACCCACTGGGACATCGAATATCTCTGGTCGGCCGGCGAGACGAGGATGATGCTGACAGAGATGATGGATGAGCTTTTGAAAATCTTTGAAGAAGACCCCGACTATAAGCATTTTCATTTTGACGGTCAGGTTTTTCCAATAGATGAATACCTCCAGATACGGCCTGAAAAAAAGGAAGAACTCAGCCGGTACATAAAGGATGGGAAGATTTTAATCGGCCCATGGTACTCTCTGCCGGACGAGTTTTTAGCGAGCGGCGAATCGCTGGTTCGGAACCTGCTTATCGGGCATAAAAAAGCTCGGCAGTACGGCGATGTAATGAAAGTCGGTTATAACATATTTTCCTTCGGCCAGATTTCGCAACTGCCCCAGATATACCAGGGATTTGGCATAGATACTATAATTTTCAAGCGAGGGATTAGCGAGCTTGTATCGGAAAAATTTGAATTCTGGTGGAAGTCGCCGGACGGTACCACAGCTTTGGCTCATCGTATCGGACCGGGAGGACGGAGCAATTTTTCTGAATATGTGTATTTGCCGGTAATAGCGGAAACATGGGGGGAAGGACGAGGATGGGAAGATGTAATCGGAACATTATTCAATTTGTGTGATGCTTACTCCAGTGATAACGTGCACCACTTGACAAATCCCGAACTGCCGTATCATCAGGAGAAAATTCCCGATGCTATAGAAAAACTCAAAAATATGGTAACGGCAGGCTCTACAACTCCTTATCTATTGATTTTAGATGGTCACGACCAGAGCAGGGCTTATTGCCAGCTTACACGTCTCGTAAAAGATATAAATAAAGTTTTAAGCGGCGACAAGCTGATTCACAGCTCCCTGCCGGTGTATGTGGATAAACTTAAAAAGGCTGTAAAAAATTTAAAGGTTTTGTCCGGCGAGATGAGACATACCGGGCAAAACCAGCAGGGCCCGCTTTTGCCCGGCGTACTTTCCGGAAGAATGCCGCTTAAACAGATTAACGCGCAAGTCGAAATAAACCTGGAAAAATGGGCAGAACCAACCTCTGTTTTTGGTTGGATATTGGGCAAAGAATACCCCCAGGTTTTTCTGGAGGATGCATGGAAGGGAGTCCTCATCAACCAACAGCATGACGGCATAACTGGTACTCATATTGACAGAATATATCAAAGCATTATGGAGCGTTACCGTCAAAGCTTTGACATCGCCGAGACCCTTACCCGCAAAAACCTCGAATATATTGCCGGTTCAATAGACAAAACTGGCATCAACGATGATGATGTCGTACTGGTAGTGTTCAATCCGCTTACCTATACAAGAACTGAGGTCGTAAAAGCCACTGTGGATTTCTTCTGGGACAAAGATGTGAATTCTCTGGCTATTCAAGATTTCAACGGACAAGATGTGATCGTTCAGAAGGTTTTTTCTAATGATGTCAGACTTGTGATAGAAAGGCCGTTCTTCCTGCCGCTGCGACCTGAAGGGATGAAAGAAATTCAGGTATATTTTGAAGCCAAAGATATACCGCCGTTAGGGTATAAGACTTTTCTGGTTAAACCAATGAAAGCTGAAAAAAGAAATTCCGGTTCTCTGATAACAGCGGCCAATGTTATGGAAAATGAATTTCTCAAGGTAAAAATAAATAATGATGGAACTTTGACCGTCACGGACAAATCAAACAATAACACCTTTGAAAATCTTAATTACTTTGTCGATGACGGCGACGTTGGACATCCTCTCTTTCACAAGGCGCCAGAATTCAATCAGGAAATAATAAGTTTGGGCAATCCCTGCAGCATTTCTCTGGTTGAAGACAATCGGCTTTTAGCCGTCTTTAAAATCGAAGTTAAAATGTCGCTTCCAGGGTGGGTTGAAGTCAAAAAAATACTTTACGGCGAAAAACCCGGCAGTGAAACAACTCCTTTCGGCCGCAGTAATAACCAGAAGGAGATGGTCATAACTTCGTATGTCAGCCTAAAGGAAAATGCAAAAAGAGTTGAAATAATTACAAAACTTAACAATAACATTGAAGACCATCGCTTGCGTGTTTTATTCCCAAGCAGGATAAACACAAATTCCTCTTTTGCCGAAGGGCAATTCGATGTGCTTGAAAGATCCATCGAACCGCCTGATTCGAGCCTATGGCCGGAAGCAGCGCCGGTAGCACACCCGCAGCATTTCTTCGTCGATGTTAACGATGGGCAAAAAGGTCTGGCAATTATAAACCAGGGATTGCCGGAATACGAAGTGATAAACAATAAAGACAGAGCTATTGCCTTAACCTTACTAAGATGCACCCGAATCGCAGGCAATTCAAAAAACAGTGTGAACCTTGAGCAGCCATTAGCTCAATGTCCTGGTGAGCATACATTTAGATATGCCATTTATCCGCATGCTGGATGCTGGGAGAAATCCCGCATTTTTGAGCAGGCTTATACACATAATGTTCCCATGAAGATTGCTCAGGTCAGGAAAACAAAAGGGAAACTGCCAAAAGAAATGAGCTTTTTCAAAATAGAGCCTGCTTCTTTGATATTAAGCGCGATAAAAAGAAGCGAAAATAGCAACAGCCTTATTATTCGTTTGTGGAATCCCACTCTTGATAATATCAAAGCCAAAATATCATGTTGCAATCAAATAAAATCGGCAGGGATAGTAGATTTAGAAGAAAAAATAATAGATAAGTTGGATCTAGCGAAAGATAATTCCATAATTTTTGATGTGGACAAAAAGAAAATTTTAAGCATCCAACTGATGTTAAAGTGAAAGCAGTTATACTGCTCCCAATTAACAAATCGCTGGAATTTGAGGCGGCTTGTTAAGATGAAAGGAGCTTTAAAGCTACAAGATACAAATTGCACAGATATTTTGTCGATAAATTATTTCCGTTCTTGTCGATAGGGCTAGCTTTGCCGGAATGTGGATATGCAGCCTGTTCAAGATATCTCTGCATAGCAAGTTTTTTGTCTGCACCAAAGCAGTAGAGTTTACCTTTAATTTTCTTGCAATATTGACCTGTTTTGTGTAGTGTTAGCGGGAATTTATCAGAACGTGTTTTCCATTTTTTTTATTTTCGCTCTTTGACATAGTCATACTCCTAACAAAAAAACCAAAATTTAGGTTATATTTATGCAATACAGATAAACATTATAACCTCAATTTGGTTGTAGTCAGGGTTGTATTAAACTTTTAGGCAATTTGTTTAATTTTGTAAGTATATATAATATAAGTATTTGCGGGTGTAGCTTAATGGTAAAGCTCCAGCCTTCCAAGCTGGTCACGTGAGTTCGATTCTCATCACCCGCTTTGTGTCTATAACCCAGGGCAACCGATTGGGAGGCGGTGGCTTTTTGCAATGGGCGGAATTATATTGGCAAGAAAAAACACACCCCTATCGATATGTACTGCCCCTGCGCGATTAGGCTACCCAAAAAGATTACCCACTCCGAATAACAAAAAATTCTTTACCTTTTTCACCTATTGGCCTCATTTGTATCAAAACCGCCATTTTCATCTCATAAACCCGCAACCGACTTATATTACACTCAAGCCCACCTTGACTTATTGCCGTTAATTATTCTAAAATAAGCAAAATCCTTAATAATGTATAAGCAAAAGCCTTATAGGTTATGAGTAAATTCTCTATATATATCGCTTGCTCCTTAATACTGCTTGCGGCGGTTCCAGGTCGAACAGCCGAACATGCCGCTTACGCGCAGTTTGTCCATACACTCGGCCAAAAGTTTTCATTCATTGAAACTGACCACTTCTTTATCGTGTTCGACTCCGATGAAAACTGGGCAAAACAAACCGGAACCATACTTGAAGACTTGCACAACGGCTTTTACAACACATTCGAAAAAGCTGGCTATTCTTTAACGCCGCTTTCGGGCCGGCTTATGTGGGTCTGTTTCACCGATTACAAGGATTTCGACAATTACGCATCCGACGCCGACTGGATGGATAACTCCTGGCTCGACGCATATTACTCTTCAAGAACAAACCGCGTTGCTATGGTCTTGCCGCAAAATCTTAAAAACCGCAACTCTCGTCTGGTCGCTATGAATTTCGATACCAAGCTTCACCCGTCCGTGACAGACAGCCCGAAATCCGGCTCGCCCGATCTGACCAGAACAGTCCACGAAGCCGCACATCAGCTCGCGTTCAACAGCGGCTTGCAGAAACGCGGGGTTATGTATCCATTCTGGGTCTCCGAAGGGTTGGCTACCAACTTTGAATACACATCAATAGAAGGGGAAAACGAAAACCCCCTCTCCGGAAACAGTGTACGGCAAAAAAGGCTTCTAAATTCCCAAAACCGCAATAGGCTTTTGCCGCTCTTCGACTTTGTCGCTTCCACATCCATCCCTACCGGCAAAGGAACTGCTGCAAAGGACGCTTACGCTCAGGCCTGGGGATTTTGGCGTTTTCTCTTTAAAACTCACCCCCAACAGCTTAAGCAGTATCTTGAGATACTCGCGGATTCCAACCCCGGAAAACGTGATTCTATCGCGATGTGTAGAGACTTTGAAACAGTTTTTGGTCCGGCAAAAGACCTTGAAGCACAGTGGCGTAACTTCATTAGTACCCTTGAAAAATAATACCTGCTGGCTATTTTTTGATATAGGCGCTTCCAGGAAGTTCCTTTATAAGCCCTTTCAGCCGCAGCGAAATAAGTCCGGCATTGATACTGCCCGGCGACAGATCAGATTCTGAGATTATGACATCCTTATGTTTTGGATTTTTGCTGAGGCAATCGTAGATAACTTTTTCTTCGCTGCTCAGCTTCAGCTTATTTACATCGAACAACGGCATTTCAACCCGCTCGGCGGTTTTTTCTGCGCTATCACTTATTATCCCGCCAATCTGGTCGCCGATATAGCCCAGCGCATCCATAATATCTTCCACACTCTCTATCAATCGTGCCCCCTGCTTTAGCAATAGATGCGAACCTTTATTGAGCGGTGAATCGATCCTGCCCGGAACAGCCATCACATCCCTGTTATTCTCAAGAGCCTGCTGGGCGGTGATCAACGCCCCGCTTCGCAAATTAGCCTCTATCACTATTGTCGCCAAAGACAGACCTGCGATTATTCTGTTTCGCGGCGGAAAATTTTCCGGTCGCGGCTCGGTACGCAGCGGCAATTCACTTATGCAAGCCCCGTTATTGGCTATAAGTTCAAAGAGCTTTTTATTCTCCGCCGGAAAAATATTCGCCAATCCGCAGCCCATTACGGCAAGAGTTCTGCCGCCTGCCGAAATAGCGCCCTGATGAGCTGCCGAATCTATCCCACGCGCCATGCCAGAGCATATTGTAAATCCACCCGCCGCCAGCAGGTGCGCGAACATCGAAGCCTGCTCTCTGCCGTAAATACTGCACTGTCGCGAACCAACTATGGCAGCGCATAAATTGTCATCCTTGCTCAACGTCCCTTTAATATAAAGCACAGGCGGCGGATCATAGATCGCCTTCAATAGCGCCGGATACCTGCTATCTTCAATATTGACGATCCAAATGCCAAGTTTTTCCGCCAGTTCAAGTTCTCCACCGGCATCGAAACTATTCCGCGTCGCCGAAATTCGCTCAGCGGTTTTATAGCCAATCCCTTCTATTTTCGCAAGCTGCGACATAGATGCGGCAAGTGCGCTATCGACGCTGCCGAAATACTTCAGAAGCCGCGAAAACGTCTTCGGCCCTACCCCATCTGCGCGTATCAGCTTAATCCACTTCTCTATCTGCGATGAATTGGTCTGCATAGGAATCCCTCCCTAAAAGTGATTCTTTCTTTACATTGTAACCGGCGATACGCAAAAGATATAAATCAATGGCTCGCTGCCGGTGTTGATTATATCGTGCTCACTGTCCGGCGGGATATAGACGACCCTGCCTTTTTTTACATCGAAACTTTGTTCTTCGACAACCGCCCTTCCTGTCCCTGACAGAACTATAATCATCTCCTCCCGCTGTTCGGTATTATGCTTTCCAACAGATTTATTTGGTTCAAGATGAACCTTTCCTGATTTCATCCCGCACGTCTGCGGACTGCCGGGCAAAAGCCGTTGATATTCTGGTTTGTCGTTCAGATCGAGTGTAAAAGCCTGCGGCATCGCGAAATTCCTTCCTTAAAAATATAATTCATTGGATTCCGAGGCTATTTTTTGCAAAAAGACACAAAAGTCAATTCTTTTTTACATAGAATTTTTTTGTGATGATCTAACAATACATAAGTTTGTAATGTTAGTGAATTGGCGGCACAATCGCTCTAATACGAATTAAAAACCTTTCTACAGACTCCAGTCCTGATGACCCTTAATGAATTTATTCTGTAGAAAAATCCCTACCGCTGTCGGAATCAAAAGAAGCAGCGGCATAAACCAATTATAGTTAAAAACTAATCGATGTACATGATCAGAAGTAAAGGAGTAGTGATAGAACAACGCCAGAGCTCCCGCCATGATCAGCGTACTTCCGCCCAGACTGGAAAACAGCATAACAGCTATCCGAAACACAATAAAGGAAATCATCCCCCCTGCCACGATACCAACCAAAGCTCCCATCCAGATATATTTCTCCGGCATTTGCAAAGCGTACCATAACGCAGCAGTCAGAATACCTCCAGCGATAGCACCAAGCACGCTAACGCCCCATCGCATAAGCGGAATAGAAAGAACAGCCAAAACTATACCCGCCAACACCGCTATCAGCGGATTAGCCGTTCCAACAATTATTTCACTTATCAAAGAACCAATGATAAGGCCGGCAGCCGCGAAACAGATCACCACCAGTATCTTAAATACCCGCCATCCATAAAGCAGGCATACCGTTCCGAACGCGATAAAAGTCAACGCTTCGAGAATACCGAGATTGGTAATCTGGTGCCAAATCTGGTCTATGGGAACTATCGCCGCCGACTCGGCAGCCTGATCGGCGTCAACTGTGGCAAGTATCGAAAAAATATTCATTGCTGGTCTCCTTGTTCTTCTTCATCCTTTTCAACCTTCTTTTTGGGCTTATACGAGAAGAGCAGAAACTGCTCAAGAGTTCCAAAAGCGATCATGGCGGCAAAAATACTTAAATACACCAATGCGTTGGAATATATCATATCCAAGGGAGAGCTATTCTTAAACATCAAAAGCAGAATCATGGCCGCGGACATTCCTATTGCACCGACCGCTGCGCAGCCGAAAGCTATTGCCAATTTGTTAAATCTTGCGCCTATTAACAATATCACGATACCCGCCCCCCCACCAACAGCGAGATGCTTAATCGTCAATGCGTTACAAAAAGCTCGCATATAAAGCCACCAGTAATGACTGTATTCCTTGACAACATTTAATGATTGGTCAACTGTGAGCGGTTCGGCCTTTAGCATTGGAATATATATTTCATATCTGAAATCCGCGGCAAGAAAAATTATCGCCGTCGCCGCGACCAAAGCGGCTGAGAACAGGGCAAAAAAGCCTCTATAAAGAAAAAAAGCGAAGACAAAAAGAATAATCGCCGCCATTGCCGCGAGAGCGTATTTCTGCGGCGAAAAACAGGGCGTTAGCCATAAGGCAATCGCCGCCGCCAGGATACCGGCTATCCACGACCTGCCCCATATCCCCGCAAGCCAGGATATCAACCCGCAGATCAGCAGTATTATCCCCGGAATAAGCAGCACGACCGCCGGAAAATACGCGGTCTGCTGCTGAAGACCAAATAGCAACTCTTTCATAGTTTGCTCCTAAAAACCAAGGTTTCTTTCCACTTTTATCGGTTTTTGGGCTGGTTTTTCATAAATACAGAATCAAAAACAGCTAAAAAACAGGAAATCCTATTAAACGGAGGAATGCGGATGAGAGGAATCGAACCTCCACGAGCGTGAGCTCACAGGCACCTGAAGCCTGCGCGTCTGCCAATTCCGCCACATCCGCGGCGAAGCGGGATTATCGTTCATTTTGGCTGTTTAGTCAAGAATTGTTTTGTTTTGCGGCGATGTTATTCTTTTGTCATTAGTTTCGGAGGTTTTTTTTACTTTTCACTTTGAGTTTTTCGCTGTAGAGCTGTAGGTTAATTCATATCTTTTGGTGGCTAAATCTTTTTTTGGCAAATACTTGCATTAAAACTTCTGAATTGCTCGGAGTATCTTCTGATTTACTCTGAGTATGTTCTGATTGACTTTGAGTACGTTCTGGTGTGTGCTGATTTGCTTATATCCATAGTATCTTCTGTAAAATATTCTGCAAATTTCAAGATGCTGCACAACTTTCCTCTTGACGGGTTTGTATAAATCGTTTTTATTTATGTACGAATTTAACAGAAATGCAATCTATCTTAGGGAAAGGATGGAAAATGCGAGCAATTAAGCTTACAGCCGTTATCGTCGCGATCGCAAGTCTTGTTCTGGTCAATGGATGCGTACCCGAACAGGATTACAAGGACCTCAAGATCCAAAACACCACTCAGCAAAAACGCATCAATGAACTCGAAAGCCAGATACAGGCTATAAAGCTCGAGCTTGACCAGTGCCGCAGGCAGCTTGAAACCGCACAGGGACGCGGCGGTGCCGAGGCGCAAGCCATGCAGCAAAAAATCGCCGCTCTCGAAGAAGATCTCGCCAAGAAAACCGAACTTATCCGCGCCATGCAGCAGCAGCTTATCTATGGAGGCGCCCAGCTTCCGGCAGAGCTTAGCACTATGCTCGAAGAGTTCGCAGCAGGCAAGGATCTGGTCGAATATGACGCCGCAAGAGGCATCGTCAAGTTCAAAAGCGACCTGCTCTTTGAAAAAGGCAGTGCCGTAGTGGAATCTTCCGCTGCCGAAGCTGTCAGAGCGCTCGCCGGCATTCTCAACTCCGAGGAAGGCAAGAATTTTGATATCATCATAGCGGGACACACAGACGACATTCGTATAGCAAAACCCGAAACCCGCGCCCAGCACCCGACAAACTGGCATCTTTCCGCTCATCGCGCGATCAGCGTGCTTGACGTAATGGAAAGTGCCGGACTTACCCCGGAACGGATGAGCGTACGTGGTTTTGGCCAGTTCCGCCCGCTCGAGGAAAATCAGCCCAATCAGAAAGGTAACCCTGTCAACAGGCGAGTCGAGATTTATATTGTTCCAAAAGGAGCATAAAGTCCGTTTTAGTTTTGAGTTAATATGCCCAGGCTAAGTTTCGCTTGGGCATTTTTTTAATAGGATATTTTATGGCAGAACGCACTTTGATAATCATCAAACCGGATGGCATACAGCGGCACCTTATGGGTGAAATCATCTCTCGATTCGAACAGAAAGGCTTTAAGCTCGCAGCCGCCAAGTTCATGCAAATACCAGAAGTCGCCGCCAGAAAGCACTACGCCGTACACGAGGGAAAACCGTTCTTTGAAGGCGTCGTTAAATACCTTGCGTCTTCGCCTTCGCTGGTAATGGTATGGGAGGCCGAGGGTGTCATCGAAATGGCACGAAAAATGATGGGCGCAACATTCGGTTTCACAGCCGAACCCGGCACCATTCGAGGCGACTTTAGCTGCTCCAAAGGCTATAACTTGATCCACGGCTCGGACAGCCCGCAATCCGCTGCTTACGAAATACCTCTCTATTTTGCGGAAGACGAGATTGCTGATTATGATTTCGCCGATTCGGCCTGGCTGTACGGCAAAAACGACTGAAAATTCAGCTTTCCAGCATTTAGAAACTGCGAATTTTCCTCCAAACAATCCTTTGCGAATTCAGTAAAAATAAGCAAAGGATACAACAAATGAAATATCTCAAACTTCTTTTGATTTTGCTTGTTGTTTTAGGATTAGCAGTTATTTTTTCCCCGCCGAAAAGCTCGTCGACCGAACAGAAAGGTGAAAAAATGTCCAAAAAACTCACCCAAGAAGAAGACCGCGTAATGATGCAAAAAGGAACAGAGGCCCCTTTCAGTGGGAAGTATTACAAACATTCCGAAAAAGGTGTTTACACCTGTAAAAATTGCGGTGCGCCCTTATACGAATCATCGGCAAAGTTTGAGTCCGGCACCGGCTGGCCCAGCTTTGACGAGTATATTAAGGGGTCCGTTAAAACCCAACCCGACGGCAGCAGAACAGAGATCGTTTGCGCCAAATGTGGAGCACATCTCGGTCACGTATTCGAGGGCGAAGGCTTTACCGGCAAAAACACAAGGCACTGCGTAAATTCGGTATGTCTGAACTTTATGCCCAAGGCAAAGACCGAGCGGGCGTTTTTCGCGTCCGGCTGCTTCTGGGGAACAGAGTACTATTTAAAAAAACAGAACGGGGTTATATCGACAACAGTCGGTTACACAGGCGGCAATGTCGAAAACCCCACATACAAACAGGTCTGTACCGGAAAAACCGGCCACGCTGAATCTGTCGAGGTCGTCTATGACCCGAACAAAGTCACTTACGAACAGTTGGTGAAACTGTTCTTTGAGACGCACGATTTTACTCAGCTCGACCGGCAAGGTCCTGATATCGGCAAGCAATATCGTTCAGCCATATTTTATCTGGATGAGAACCAGAAAAAGACCGCTGATGCTGTGATTGATATCCTCCGCAAAAAGGGGGACGATGTGAAAACAGAACTGACCGCTGCGGGCGAATTCTGGCCCGCCGAAGACTACCATCAGGATTATTACGATAAAACCCAAAAGCAACCCTACTGCCATATCTATCGAAAGATATTCGATGTCAACGATATCAATGCCCCGCAGGAGAAAAAACAAACAGAGTAATGTCATTGCGAGGCCTGAAAGGCCGTGACAATCCCGATGCTTGTTTCTTTGTCATTTCGACC
Source organism: Phycisphaerae bacterium (assembly GCA_028715705.1). GTDB lineage: Bacteria > Planctomycetota > Phycisphaerae > Sedimentisphaerales > Anaerobacaceae > JAQURJ01. The sequence goes on from JAQURJ010000006.1 coordinate 43,985, forward strand.
CCGTGAGTCCATTTGGACGAATTAAGAGTTTGTCATTCCGAACGAATGTGAGGAATCTTAGATTTCTCGCTGTGCTCGAAATGACAATTTCACTATTTTATTTTCTCTGAGTCCTCTGTGGTTATTTTTTAAGCTATCAGATGTTGAGTAAGTATTTTGACGGCGATGGCGATAAGTATCAGTCCTCCGACAGCTTCAATCCCGAACTCGAAAAACCGTCCGAAGTTTTTACCTACGTGGTAGCCAATAAAAGACAGGATAAATGTCACCACACCGATAATGACTACGGCGTAGAGAATGGAACTGGCCAGCAGCATCGAAAAGGTAAAGCCGACAGCCAGTGCGTCGATACTTGTTGCAATGGCGAGAACCAAAAGCGTCGTGTTGGTAACGATTGCCTTGCGTTCGGTCTGTTCTATCTTAAATGACTCGTAGATCATTTTTATGCCGATGACCATAAGCAGCGTGAACGCTACCCAGTGGTCATAGCTGGCAATAAAGGTTTTGAGCCCCATGCCCAGAAAAAATCCTGCCAGCGGCATTATCGCCTGAAAAACGCCAAAAGCGAACGCCAGCCGCCACGCATCGCGCGAGACCGTCTTTTTCTGCAGAACACCGGTCGCGACCGAAACCGCGAACGCATCCATCGCCAGACCAACAGCTATAAAAAGTATTGTTAAAAAACTCATTTTAGGAAAACCTATTCATCCCAAGATAACAAGGCTTGTGTCTTCATCGCCTTCTATTCTTCAGACCCCGCACAAACTCCGCGGGACTGTCGTCGGATTTCAAACCAACATTGCTGCGACTCTTGTCATTTCAACCGAAGGGATAAATGACAGCGATTACAATTTGGTTATTTTCCTGCGAGGTATTCGTTAATGGCAGCGGCGGCGATGCGGCCCTGACCCATGGCAAGGATTACCGTGGCTGCGCCTAATACAATGTCACCGCCAGCGTAAACGCCGTCAAGTGATGTCTTGCATTTTTCATCGACAACGATATTGCCCCACTTGTTCAGTTCCAGCCCGGGTGTGGTCTGGCCTATCAATGGGTTCGCTCCATTACCAATAGCTATAATAACCGTATCAACGTCAATAGTAAATTCCGAGCCTTTGATGGGAACTGGTCTGCGTCTTCCGCTGGCGTCCGGTTCACCCAATTCGTATTTGAGGCATTCCAAGCCGGTGACGTGGCCATTGTCGCCGACTATGCGTTTTGGGTTCTGTAGGACGCAAAATTCAATGCCCTCTTCTTTAGCATGATGGACTTCCTCTACTCTTGCCGGCATTTCTTTTTCACTTCGCCTGTAAACAAGATAAACCTTTTCCGCACCGAGCCGGATAGCGGTTCTGGCTGAATCCATAGCGACGTTGCCGCCGCCGCAGACAGCGACTCTCTTTGATCTGGCGATGGGGGTGTCGGCTCCTTTGCCGTAATCATAAGCCTTCATCAGGTTCGCCCGCGTTAGGTATTCATTTGCGCTGTAAACGCCGACAAGACTTTCGCCTTCTATTCCCATAAAGGACGGCAGCCCTGCTCCAACGCCGATATACACGGCATCGAAGCCATCCTCTTTCATCAATTGCTCGACTGTTCGCGTCCTGCCAACGATGAAATTACAAATCACGTTTACACCCATTTTCGTCAGGGTGTCAATTTCTTCCTGAACTATGGCCTTTGGCAGCCGGAACTCGGGAATGCCATAAACCATAACTCCGCCGGGTTTATGGAACGCCTCGAACACGGTGACATCGTGTCCGGCGCGGCGAATGTCAGATGCGGTTACGATACCGCCGGGGCCGGAGCCGATAACTGCGACTTTTTTGCCTGTCGGCGGTGCGACTTTTGGAACATCGCCATCCTTGACGTTATCGGATACGAACCGTTCCAGCCGACCTATGGAAACGGCCTTGTTGACATCCTTAAATTTCAGGCCGACTGTGCATTTTTCCTGACACTGCACCTCCTGCGGACATACCCTTCCGCACACGGCTGGGAGCAGCGAATTTTCTTTGATTATCGAAAGAGCTTCGTCGTTCTTACCCTCGGCGATAGCGGAAACAAAATCCTTTATCCTGATAGCGACGGGGCAGCCCTTTACGCAAGGCGCGGTTTTGCATTGCAGACACCGCATCGCCTCGAGCCGCGCCTGCAAAGGTGTATAGCCGGTAGCAACTTCGTTTACATTGCTTCGCCTTTCGGCT
>JAQURJ010000007.1 GCA_028715705.1 Phycisphaerae bacterium
CGATCCTGGGCGAATTCATAAAAAATGCAGCCTGTATCGAGCCCTTATCGACTCGCTCGATGGATTTATCTATCGCTTCCGGCGTATCCTTGACATATTCGACAAATTCTCCGCCGGATAGTTTTCCCTCGTCGATCTTGAGGTATTTCTCAAGTATCAGTTTGTGCAGCACCGCTACATCCAGCCCGCGCCAGGCTTTACTTTTTTCCGGTGCGACCGAATCCATCGCACTTTTATCTTTCAGTGTAACAACGCAGAACTTGCCGCTGCCGCAATAAATACCGAACGCGTTTTTATCGCGGTCGTATTCTGTCTTCATTTTCTTCAGCATCGCTGCGCGGCTGCCGCTTTTTTCGTGCTCGGCTGCGAAATCGAATTGCTCGATCTCGAATTCCATCGCCAGCGACTCACAGAGTTTTTCGCAATCGAAACTGGCCAGATTCTTCACCAGCCGATGGGTCGCAAGCACCAGCAGCCCCTCGTGACAAGTGTTGCAAAAAGCCATCATCTGGTATTGATGCGCCGGATTGTTGCTTTCCTGCGCAAACAATAGATGTGTAGTATAGCGGTGATGACCGTCTGCTATGACGCAGCTCTTATCGTTCATCATAGCGGTTATCTGCTCTATATCATCCGGCTCGTTTATCGAATATATCCTGTGCCGTACCTGCTGTTCGTCGGTCATATCGATGAGCGGCTCACCGCTGACCTTACGCTCGACAATTTTTTCAACGGTATTAGCGGGGTCGTCGTAGAGCATAAAAACCAGACCGAAAACCGCCTGTGTAGCTTTTTGCAGGTTATATCTGTCGATCCTGGGCTTGTTAAGAATCTGCTCGTGGGGACGCACGATTTTGCCAAAATCCTCCAGCTTTGCCCTGGCGATAAAGCTGTACCTTTGATAATTTTTCCCGGCTATCCGAAAATCCTGGAGGTAGGCATAAATGCTCTCGTCGCTATCCTGCTTTAAGACGCCCTTTTTCAGCCAGTCATTGAGAAAACCTGCCGCACGCGTATACTGATTATCCTGCTCGGTGTCAGTATCAAAAGTTTTGGATTTGATAACCCTTACGATATTATAATCATTTTTTGCGTATAATCTTTCCCGCTGCTCATCATCAATAACATCATAGGGCGGCGCAGCACAGTCTGCCGGCTCACCGACTTTACTGTCGTCATAACGATATGCCCTGAACGGTTTTATATTCATAAAAATCCTGACTTGCCTGGTCTTCTTGAGGCAAAATTAAGAAAAGCGAGACTCTACTAAAGCCAGTCGTTGTTGTCAAGAAAAACATCGTTCCGCAATTTGGCAACTACTGCTGAAATTTGGGTTGACTATCGCCGTTTAGAACTTATCATAATGTCTTTAATTTTTTTAATTTAGGGGTTAGCTATGGCAAAGAAAAACCAGACCTTTGAAATCAACTGCAAAAAGCACCTGTTCACCAGTGAATCGGTCACTATGGGCCATCCGGACAAAGTTTCCGACCATATCTCCGATGCTGTCCTCGACGCAATGCTTGCTCAGGACCCAAAAAGCCGCGTCGCCTGCGAGACGATGGTAACCACGGGACTGGTGATGGTAGCCGGAGAGATTACTTCAAAAGCTGTCGTTAATATTCCAGATGTCGTACGAAATACAATTAAAGAGATCGGCTATACGGACCCCGAAATGGGATTCGATTATGAAAATTGTGCCGTCCTTGTTAATCTTAATAAGCAAAGCCCTGACATCTCGCAGGGTGTAACCGAAGGTAAAGGCCTGCACAAGGAGCAGGGAGCAGGCGATCAGGGGCTCATGTTCGGCTACGCATGCCGCGAAACTGCCGAACTTATGCCGATGCCTATCCAGCTTTCCCACCAACTGACCATTCGTCTCGAAAAAATGCGGCAAAATAAAAAACTGCCCTGGCTGCGTCCTGATGGCAAGAGCCAGGTAACCGTTGAATACGAAGACAACAAGCCCAAACGCATTCACACCGTCGTCATTTCAACACAGCATAAACCTGACATTAAATACAAGGACCTGCGTAAGCAAATAATCGAACATGTTATTATGCCTGTTTTGCCGAAGAAAATGGTCGATAAGAAAACCGTCTTCCACATCAACCCCACCGGCCGTTTTGTTGTTGGAGGCCCGCACGGCGATTGCGGCTTGACTGGCAGAAAAATTATCGTTGATACATACGGCGGTAAAGGCAGCCACGGCGGCGGAGCGTTCAGCGGCAAGGACCCCTCAAAAGTTGACCGCACCGCAAGCTATATGGCACGCTATATTGCCAAAAATATTGTGGCTGCACGGCTTGCGGAAAGATGCGAGGTCCAAATTTCTTATGCTATCGGCGTTGCCGACCCTATCTCTGTCCACGTCGATACGGAAGGCACATCTCATATCGAAAACGCAAAACTTTGCTCACTCATCCGCGACCTGTTCCCATTGAAACCCCGCGATATGATTAACTACCTCAAACTCGAACGCCCGATCTACAAAGAAACCTCTCACGGTGGGCACTTCGGAAGAAAAGGTGAGATTTTCACTTGGGAAAAAACAGACATGGCCGATAAATTGCGAAAAGCCGCTGGATTATAAGATTGACATTTAAAATAAAAAAGGAGGGCTCAAAGCCCTCTTTTTTTTTATGCCATTTTTTTCTCAATGCTTGAAATGACGTTTTCCGGTAAACACCATAGCAATACCGTGTTTATCGGCAGTGGCGATTACTTCGTCGTCCTTATTGGAACCGCCCGGCTGAACTATGCATGCGACACCGGCTTTTGCGGCATTTTCAACATTATCCGGGAACGGGAAGAACGCATCTGACGCCATAGCACACCCTTTGGCCTCCTGTCCGGCATTTTTGAATGCTATCAGACCCGATTCCACACGATTCATCTGACCTGCACCAACGCCAAGTATCCGCCGCTGCTTGGTCAGCACGATGGTATTACTCTTAACGTGCTTCGCTGTTATCCACGCCACTCGCAAATCCTCCAGCTGCTCTTTTGTCGGCTTAACCTTGGTCGGATACATCAACACATCAGGTTCCCATCCGACAAGGTCGCGCTGCTGCAGCAAAAATCCACCGATAACACATCGCACGTCGAATTCTTTTCTATCAATTCTTAACCTGTCTATCGGCCCTGTTTCCATCAGCCGAACCCTCTCGCCCCAGGCCTTTTTCGTCCTCAATATCTCTATCGCATCTGCGTCGAATTTAGGGGCGATAATAACTTCGGCGAAAAATCCGCTCGCGCCCTTCTCTTTGCCAAACAGCGAGTAAGACTCCATAATTGTATCAGCTAATTTAGCATCGACGATCTGATTCAAAGCAATGATACCGCCAAAGGCACTTATCACATCGCCAAGATACGCCTTACGGTATGCTTCCTTGATATCGCTGTCCACCGCACAGCCGCACGGATTCAAATGCTTGACCACAACCGCAGCGGGCTCATCGAATTCCTTAACCAACTCAAAAGCCGCATTCGTGTCGAGCAGATTATTAAAGCTGATTTCTTTGCCGCCTCCCAAAAGTTTCGCGCTGCTGACGCTCGTCTCGCCACTGGCAGCCAGCTTATAATATGCCGCCGATTGATGCGGATTCTCACCATACCTCAGCCCCGTCTCTTTCTTCAAGGCTATCGAAACTCTCTGCGGATATTCATCACCAGCCTTTTCAGCAAGGTATTTTGATATAGCCGCATCATAAGACGCCGTCAGGCTAAACGCCGCCCTTGCCAATTCACTGCGTAATTCGTCACTGACCGCTCCGTCATTGGCTTCCATTTCGGCGATAACTTTGTCATATTGGTCGGCGTTTGTCACTACCGTTACGAACTTGTGATTTTTTGCAGCCGAACGAAGCATACTCGGACCGCCAATATCAATATTTTCTATTGCATCCTCGAATTTGCAATCCGGCTTGACCACTGTAGACTCGAACGGATAAAGATTTACACATACAAGGTCTATCGGCGTAATATCGTGCTGCTTCATCGCATCGGTATGTTCTTTTTTGTCACGCAAACCTAACAGCGCGCCATGAATTTTAGGATGCAATGTCTTGACACGCCCATCCATCATTTCCGGAAATCCCGTAACATCATCGATGGCCATAACTTTAACCCCTGCCTCTTTCAAAGCTTTTGCCGTCCCGCCGGTACTGATTATCTCGACCCCCATTCCGCTTAACTTTTTCGCAAACTCGGCAACCCCACTTTTGTCTGATACGCTTATCAGAGCCCTTTTGACCTTCACGTTCATCGCAATCCTTTCCGATACGTCTTAAAATTTCGTTAAAATTATTTCCTCTTAAGCGGTCGCAGGCATTCTACCCGCCCACAGTCACCAGCGATATATATCAAAGCATCCTGCGTATTAGAAGTGATATTTTTGACATCGGCAAAATCAGCCGCACATTCTTTATTACCGCTTTTATTGTTCATCACCACTAATTTGCCATTACCAAACACATAGCTCTTTTCACCGGCAGCGGCAAGGAACCACCTGCTTTCGCTTGACTTCCAAATCGGCTTTCCGCTTTCTTTATCAATAGCGGCTATCCCGCGTTCGCCAAGAGGCTGATACACAATTTTATCCGTCACAACGGGGCCTTCATCAAGTATCGCCTCTGCTGGGAATTTCCACACCAATGCCCCATCCTTAGCCGACAGTTTATAAAGGTTGGTATCTCTGCTTGCGGCATATAAATTGTTTCCTTCCATCACCATCGGACGTACTATCCCCTTCATAGCATCAAACTGCCACCGCAATTTCGATTTATCGGCCTCGAGGCTTATGATATTGCCCGCCTTTGTGCCGAAGACTACCTGCTCGTCGTCAACGGCTAATCCCACTGCTGCACTGTCATTGAAAGCCGCTGCTTCGAAAACCTGTACTAAATCAGTAGCGTCAAACGCATGTATCCGTTCATCCGCCCCGCACAGATAATAAAATCTTTCGTTTCTTAATGGTTCACAAATCACCGCTGCAGGAAGAGTTTTATTCCGCCGAATCTTGCCGGACTGATTATCTATCTCAAGCAGTTGACTGCCTACCATTACAAAGACAATATCTTTGTATCTGTCCATTCCATAAATGGTGACGCCCCGCATTCCCATATCAGCGCCAAATATAAACGCACCGTCATTGCGATTTAAGCTTATAAGATAATTACGAGTAGTCATCACATAAATTCTGTCGCTTTCGACAAACATTTGCGATATCTTTTCCCCATCCTTAAGCGGCAATTGATTTTGCCATACAAGTTCAAGTCCAGCCCCTTTTGTGGTCTCGTCGGAGACCACCCGCGAAATCGCTTTTTCAACCCCCGACAACGGAAAAACAAAGAAAACCGTCACAAGTAAAACAAAAAACACCCTCATCACTTTTCCCATTTCAATACCTCTAAGCTAAATTATGCATAAAAAATGTCTTGTAAATCCCGTCAAAATATGGATGCCTGTCAACCAGTAATCAATGTATCAGGCACTTTCTACATACTCTGCCAGATCAATGTCATGGGCCTTCTCAAATTCCCGCATAGCCTCGATCCGTTCGATATCATCCTGTATTCTGTTGGCCAGCTTGAAAATATAAGGCTTACCAATAAGCCGGTTTCGCAAATCATCGAGCATCGGCTCCCAGCCTCCCCCATAAAGTTCGCGTTTAAGTACCACAAGCATCCGCTGCTCAACACTCAGCCTCGACACAAAATCGTTGATTTCGGCTTTATCAACACTGTTTTTCTCGGCTTGGGCCATACAAAAACCTCATTTTCACCCAAATCCTAACCCCCGAGGCATGAAAATGCAACTTTTTTCCATCACTTTCCCGCTCGTTTGCCAATTCACCCGGTTTAACACACGAGAAATTCATTTTTTAATTCGGCGATGGCATATCTATCTCTGCATTTTCATCTTTTTTCTGGCCATTCACCAACGTAACCGGTGCGATTTTTTCCAAATCGCCAGCAATATCATTGCCATCACCGACAATTGCTATCACCAACCGGTCAGGATTCACAAAATCCCCCGTTAATTCCACACAATCGTCCTTGTCCATCGTTTCAATAGATTTCAGCAGCCGTTCCAGATAATCATTCCCAAGTCCCTGAGATTCGATGAGCCAGAAATCCTCGGCTATCTGCTGCGGCGTCTCACGATGCAATACGAAACTGCCTAAGAGATACGATTTACTCTGCGAAAGCTCGTTCGCATCCGGCGGCACGGTCTTAAATTGCTCTATTTCGTCAATAACCGCCTCTATCGCATCTGCTGTGCTTTCAGTTTTGCTGAACGTACCAACGGTAAACTCACCGGCGAAATGGTTTGCAATGAAGCTGCCCCACACACCGTAGGTCAGTCCCTTCTCAACGCGAACATTGCGGTTAAGCCTGCTGTCAAAACCCCATCCGAAATAATTGCTTACCACCCTGCTTTCAAAATACTCCGGCTGCTGCCGCCGTGTCATACCAAGGTGCCCTATACGCACCTGACTTTGAATGCTGCCGGGCCTGTCAACAAGATAGATATTTCGCCCTTCCACAGGCTTAATTTCGGGCAGGTTGACGGCATCTGCCAACGGCCGTTCGTTTATCCATTTGCCGAACACATCCCCAACCAGCTCAAAAACATCATCTGCCTCGACATCGCCCGCCACTATCAGAACCGCATCATCACTTTTTGCGAATTTACCCCACCACTGCTTCAAGTCATTAACATCCAGTGCCTCTATATCTTCCGGTTCGCCTGTCGCCGTTCGTGAATAAGGGTGGTCGCCGTACAATCGCTTTCGATATTCTTTTTCAACAAGGTACTCCGGCTCCTGTGCCGAAACCGCCAGCCCTGTCAGCACCTGTCGCCGCAGTTTCTCAAACTCTTCCTGTGGAAATACCGGCGACAACGCAACCTCTCCAGTCAAACGCAATCCCTTTTCAAAATACTCGCTCAAACATCCCATATTTACAGTCGCGGTATCCATATCCCCGCTGCCATTCAAACTTATCGCGTATGTCTCAAGTTCGTCGGCTAATTGCCCCTCGCTAAAATTGACGGTCCCCTTGGTCAGCATACTCATTGCCATCGCACATGTTCCCGGCTTATCTTCTGTCCAGCCGCCTGACATTAATCCGAGCCTTGCCGTAACAAACCCTACCTCGTGATTTGGTATAATTATCACCTTCAAACCATTGTCCAATATCCTGCTTACAGATTTAGGCGTAATACTTTTGACAGCTATATCTTTAAGCGGCGGCGATGAAGGATAATACTCTGGCCGCTTGGCTTCTGGTCTCAGAACTTTTTTATCCTGTAAAACGATTCCCTCAACATCTTCAGAGTTACCTTTATCTTTTTCGCCGCTCAGACCCGGCAGCTTTATTTTTTGTTTTACATTGATATGTATTGCATGTTGCGGCTGCAAATATTCATTACAGACTCGAAGAATGTCTTCAGCACTCACTGCCTTGATTTCATCCAGCATACGATTAACATAACTTAGATCCCCCACTTCCACCGCTGCCATACCCAGCATCCCCGCCTTGCTCTCGATGCGCAAATTGCCCGTTACAATGTCACGCAGCATTTGGTTTTTGGCTTTCAGCAATTCCCTCTTACTTACCGGTTCACTGCGCAATTTTTCTATTTGCTCATCGATAAGTTCGACAACCTTATTGGGGTCGCCCCCTATCGGCATCAATAATGCTCCGGCTCCAAACAATCCGTCTTTTTCGAGCGACCAGTGTTCCGCTTCTGCTGCGACTGCCAACTGTTTTTCTGCTACCAATTCTCGATAAATCCTGCTGCTCTTTCCACCGCCTAATATTACCGCTGCAAGGTCAAGTGCCGCCTGATCTTTATCTCCAACCGGAATACTTCGATAGATGACACCTACACCCGGCGCAGGGGCGTTCTTCTGCTCAATCGTAACATACCTTGTCTCTTTTAGCTGCGGCTCTTTTATTTCCACTCGTGGAGGTTCTGGTGAACCCGGTATCCACCCGAAATATTTGTCCGCAAGTTCCTGAGCCTTTGTATGTTCCACTGCTCCTACTATTATCAGCACCGCATTATTCGGCACATAATATGTATTGTAAAAATCACGCAGTTCCGCAACAGTGGCCGCTTCAAGGTGCGACAATTTACCTATCGGCGTCCAGCGGTATGGATACTCTTTGAACACCGCCGCAAAAACGTCTTCGTAAAGCGTACCATAAGGATTATTTTGCTTATTTCGCAGCTCTTCCTCAACTACATTTCGCTCTGTATTGAACGCTTGCTCATCTATTTTCAAAAACGTCATACGCTCCGCCTCAAGCCACAACGCCAGTTCAAGCTGATCCGACGGCAGCGTCTCAAGATAGACCGTCCTGTCAAAACTTGTATAACCGTTCGTCGTTCCTCCCACCCGTCTTATGAGACTGAAATGGTCCGTCGAGCCAAGTTTATCCGTCCCCCTGAACATCATGTGCTCGAACATGTGCGCAAATCCCTGCCTCGCGGGGTTTTCATTCTTGCTCCCGACATGATACCAAACCTGCACAGCCGCTATCGGAGTACTGAAATCTTCAAGTGTCACCACCTGTAACCCGTTTTTCAGTGTAATAGTTTGGTAATCAAATTTGCCCGCATCCTGCCGGATCAAGTCCTTCAGCATCGGTGTTTCGATTACTACGGCATCCCCGACAGGCTCACCTTCAAGAACCAATCCTCGCAAATCCTGAACTATCTGACCTCCCTGCTGTGAATCACCACACCCCCCTAATAAAACCAGCAGAATCATTGTTAATTTCTTTAATACCATTTTTTACACCTTCACAAAAATCCTTTAATTAACCTCCGACCTATTTTGGCTTTGTTACCCCCATTTGACAATAAAAAAACGGATAACAAAATCTTCACTTTTGAAATCCGCCTAAAAATTTCTAAAATCAATAAACTTGCTTTGAATTATTTCCCCTTCTTACGGAGCTAAAAAAGCATCGGTTGCACTACTGGGGATTTCGTTGCCCTCATATATCTTGATATTCTGGAGTGTATAGATATCATCGGCGCCGATACCAACAGTACGCACGGTAATAAAATCAACCGACCCGTCACTGAACAGAATGCTCTGCCCTCTGCCGGTGTGATTACTGCTATTCATCCGCAGCAATTGGTCATCAACTCTTATCTTTAACGGCTGTGCATGATTTCGAGGAAGTTTCTCGAACAAAGGATTTACATCAGCGATCATAACTCTGCGGCTCAATTTTGCCGCAGCCTGCGGATCGGCGCATTTTATGCGAAAACTATATGTAATATATCGTCTCGCCGGAAAATCATTATAGCTCTTAGCCTGTATCGGATCAAATTGCAGCACGCCGCCCTCACGCTTCGCTGGACAAACAAAATCCTCGGGATTTACGTAATTACCCTTCACAAGCAGCCACAAATTCCTCGTGTTGCTCACATTTTCATCTCCTTCATTCCCGATCTTCCACCAGGGGCTTCCGGCCTTGGCCGCTACCGATGGCGTTTCCCCATTATCTCCGATATAACTGCTTATCCCTTTGAACACCCCGCCTAACTGAGCCTGGCACTGCTGTTTCCAGTAATTCCGCCGCATGCTCCTCATCGGCGGCATAGAGACAAGTACCGCAAGCAATATCACAGCCGCAACCGCTGTTAATTCCGCCGCGCGGCGCCAAAAAACCGGACGTATTGTACGGGTTTGCTCTGCTGCAATTAAACGGTCAAGATCGGCCTTGCTCTCCATCGCCGCTTTTTTTAAACGTGCTACGGTCAACTCCGCAAGGTTATCAGGGCATGGTTCATATTTTATATGGTCCAATTGGGTCAATGTTGACTCCAACCGATCATAAAGCTCGGCTGCCGCGGGATTATTCGCGATTAAATCACGCGATCTATCTATGCTCTCATCGTCCCCGCAACGAAAATAAAAATCAAGGATTAAATCCTTTTCTTCCTTTTTAAGATTCTTCATTATTCACCGACGCTTTTTCGAACAGCTTCTTTATAACCTTTAGCAAAATGACCAACAGCCGTATGTAAACGACTTTTCACAGTACCTATTGGAATACTTAAAATCTCTGCCATTTGTTTGTAAGAAAATTGGTTAAAATATGCTAAAATTAAAATCTCTCTAAGATTATCAGGCATTTGAGCTATTATACGACGAACTCGCTCTTTGGTTTCCTCTTTTTCAAGATCATCATAAGCCTCTATATCATAAGAGCTTAACGTATTTATGACGTCGTCAATGCTCATTTCCTGCGAATCCGCTATAGTACCCATGCTGATCGCCGCGGTTCGCTGTTTTTTTCGCAATGTATCCTTGGCTTTATTTGCGGCAATAGTAAATAGCCATGGCCGAAGAGGGCGGCTGAAATCGAAGCTTTTTATACTCGAATAAAGCTGTAAAAATGTTTCCTGGAAGACATCCTCAATCAAGTCCTGCTGCGACAAAAAGCGTCGCAAAAACGCGTAAAGACTGTTCTTGTAACGAGTTACAAGCCCTTTGAACGCGGATTCCTCGCCTTCGGCAAACGCCCGAAGAAGATCGGAATCTGATTGTTGTTGTTCGGCAAGTTCATCCATAAAAAAATCCCGGGTTTATAATACTACAACACAAGACGATGTAAATAAAAATCTTATGAATAGAGGGACAACCTGCGAGCACTGATTATTCATTCTCATCAGCGGCTATGAAAATTTTTACAACCGCTCTTTGATCTCGTCTCTGATAGTTTTCATTACATCTTCGATAGTGCCCCGGATGCGAACGCCAGCGGCTTGCTTGTGCCCTCCTCCGCCATATTTTTGTGCTATTTCGCGGACATCGATAGTGCCGCTGCTGCGAAGCGAGACGTTTATTCTGCCATCGGGCAGTTCTACAAAAAAGGCAGCAACCTCGACCGATTGTATTTGGCGGCATTGGTCGATAAAGTTTTCGGTGTCGCTGTAAGCGGCGCCGGTACGATCAAAATCGACTTTGCACAAAAACTGCTCAGCGTATCGGTTGTCGAAATGAAGCGTCATATTATCGAACATCGTCCGCATCAACAAAAAACGCTGCGGCGAAAAGTTTTGGTAAAATTTCTTATAGATGTTTGTGGGATTTGCGCCCTTTTCGATCAACTCTGCGCAGACACGATGCGTTCTTGCGTCAGTATTCGCAAACTGGAACCATCCGGTATCGGTCGCCACTGCCGCAAATAATGCCTCGGCCATCCCCTCGGTAATATCCCATCCAGCATCTTTTAGCAGTTCAAACACGATTATCCCAGCAGCGGCGGCTGCCGCATCGACAACTTCCACGTCGCCAAGATTATCCGATGTAACATGATGATCGATGACAAGTATCTTCGCCCCACTTTTGTCAATAAATTCGATACCGCCCTCCAACTGGCTGCGGGAATTGGTATCACAGATAATTATAAGGTCGGGTTTGTAAAACTGGCCGTTTGCCAACTGCTCGGCTGTGAGGTTTTCGTCAAGCACCACTGGTTTATCAGTGAACAGAAATTGATACCACTGCGGTATCGGCGACAAAAACAACACCTTCACATCCTTGCCATTACGTAGCAAAGCTTCACTCAAAGCTGCAATACTCCCACAGGCGTCGCCGTCAGGCCGACGATGCGTTGTAAGCAATATCCTTTGGTTTTCATTTATCAAATTAACCGCTTTTTGAAAATCCATTTAAACTCCTGTAGAATTTTTAGCCACAGAGAACACAGAGATTTTTTCTTATATTTTTATTTTTCTATCAAAGCCTTTTTCATAACTTTTGACACACGTTCCAAATCTTTTTCCTTTAGAACAGATATGTTTACTTCGATTATGTTCTCCTCGTTCATTTTCCCCCTAATGAATTTGCGTTTTATAATTTTCAGTTGGGATGGGGGATTATGCTCCTGCGGTACTGTTTTCAGCAAGGCTGTTATCAAATCAATAATTCCGGTTATGAGATCAACAGAAGCGGTTATCAAGCTAATAATCTCAGGGCCGCTTTCGTGACATTGAAGAACAAATATTTCATTGTTTTTCTCAATCACAACATCACCTTCATCCTTAAGTGGACCGAATGGATGAATTTTTTGATTAATAAAATTCCATGTATGAGGCCAACAATGAAAACAACAGCATTTGTTAGGAATCGGTATTATTTTTACAGAAATATAGTTATCATAGACATCACACTCTTCGGTCAGCTTGATTGCCCGATCCAGACTTTTCTTTAAATCATCTTTCATTTTCTCCTCTGATACTCTGTGGCTTAATTATTCACATAGAAATACGTTTTACGCCATCAATCAGCCTATTTTCACCAAAATTAATTATAAGTCCTCGTTTGAGATTTGTGGCTTTAAGATATGAAATAGTCTGGCTTACAACCATTCCGGGCATTTTTTGCTGTGATTTAAGTTCAACAACAACTTCTTTTTCTACAAGCAGATCAAGGCGATGCCCGCTGATAGCACGCCCTTTATAAATCAAATCTACTGGTACTTGACGTTCAACATTTACACTTTGTAACTCAAATTCATAACATAACGCTTCCTCATAAATAGATTCCAAAAGTCCCGGCCCAAAAGCCTTATGCACTTCTATCGCAGCACCGATGATTTTGCGAGTCAAAGGATCGTTATCTTTTTGCGCAATTAAACTCACATCGTCACACTTCATTCACTCTGTTTCCTTCGTAAATTCCTTTTATTTAAACCTTTCTCTGTGCTCTCTGTGGCCAATGAATTAAACTTCAGTATTTTCTTCGCCTGCTCACAATCGCGCGCAATCTGCGCAGACAAATCAATTTCACTTCTAAACTTATGCTGGTGCCGAACAAATTCAACAAAATCCATCGCCATCCACTTGCCAGCAAGGATATCAACATTATCGGCAAAAAGGTGCGCTTCAACCAAAAGCGGATGATTATCACCAAACGTACTTGCCTGCCCGATACTGAACACAGCCGCAATATTTGCATCACTAACACAAACATCGTCTTCGCTATCACTGGTAACCACATACCCAGCATAAACCCCCTCGGCAGGGATTACCTGATCCTCCGGCTTCAGATTGGCTGTAGGGAAACCTATATGGCGACCTTTGCCACGTCCGGCAATGACACGACCCATCAGCCTATATCGCCGCCCAAGCAGCCTCGCCGCATCGGCTACTTTACTGCTGCCAAGCATATACCGGATCATCGTACTGCTGACCTTAACTGTCTCGCCGTATTCGGTCGTAGTCTTTTCCGTATCAACCACCGCAACATCAAAACCGAACTCTTTGCCCGCCTTTTGCAGCGTCCCAACATCCCCTGATCCATCTTTGCCGAAACGAAAGTCCTCGCCTTCAACCACTGTGCACGGACAAAGTCTTTCGACCAAAAACCTTTTCAGAAACTCATCCGGCAAAAGACCAAGTATTTCCTCATTTGTTTTAAGTATCAACCGAACATCAACCCCAAGCTCTGACATCAGCTTTGCTCGCAATGCTATCGGCGTCAAAATCCCCGGTGTTTTCTCAGGATGTAAAAACGATAAAGGATGCGGGTCGAATGTCATAACCACCAGCTTTCGACATCTACTGTTTGCCAGATGCTGGGCTTCGCGCAATATTCGTCTATGACCCAGATGCACGCCATCGAAGTTGCCGATGGTAAGCACGCTGCCCTTTTCCACCCGCTCAAGATCTGAAATTGTCTCAATAACTTTCATAAGTTTTGTTTGCCGACAATAATTTACCACCAATCAATTTTTAATCAATAAAATTTATTTGCAACTTAGTTGCAAAATAGCTAAAATGGGCTATTATAGTCCGTTTAAGGAAATAATATGGCTTATTCACATATAAAAACGATTGCCGCTGAACTCAAAAACCATGCCCCGTTTACCATGTTCGGAGCAGGTTTAGGCCTGCTGTTCATGTTTCTCTTCCGAAACATCGGCATGACGGGCAGTCTGGCCTTTTTTACATTTTTCCACCCCGCTCATGTGGTACTAAGCGCAATAGTCACAGCGGCAATGTTCCGTCTCCACGCAAAAGCAAAAAAATTCATCTTCGTTCTCATCATCGGCTATTTCGGCTCAATTGGCGTAGCCACTATCAGTGACATCATTATTCCATATATCGGTACCGAACTTCTGGGGCTAAATATCCCCTCTCACGCAGAAGTCTTTCACGATCCAGCCCATCATTCCGAAGAAGTTAACCATGAAGAACACGCAGGTAAGCATGAAGGACATAAACTACACCTTGGCTTCATCGAGGAATGGTACATCGTCAACCCTGCTGCCATCATCGGTGTTCTCATCGCATGGTTCATTCCACGCACAAAATTTCCGCACGCAGGCCACATTCTCGTCAGCACATGGGCATCGTCGGCGTATATGCTAATGGAGATTCGTGCGGACATAACCTTCTTTTCTGTTATTGGCATTTTTATTACCCTATTTTTAGCCGTATGGCTGCCCTGCTGCGTAAGTGACATCATTTTCCCGCTGCTTTTTATAGAGTCAAAAGAACTGCACAAAATTAATGGACATTAGAGTTGAAAAACAAGCGATAGATATTCTTAAAAAGGCTTCACTTCGCCTGACCGGACCCCGCCTGTCTATACTTAAAACCCTTTTAAAAGCCGATTCGCCGCTTACACAGGAAAAATTTGCCGAAAAGCTCGGCAAAAACGCCCCCGACAAAGTCACCATTTACCGAACGCTTGAAACGCTGCTCGAAGCCGATATCGTTCACAAGGCGTTTCTAAAGCATCGCACGTGGCATTATGAACTTGCGCACAATTGCAGCGGGCATCAGTGTCATCCGCACTTTACCTGTACTAACTGCGGTGAAACTCATTGTATGACACAGATAACAGTCCCCCTCGCCCCTAAATCGTACAAGGGCTTTTTGATACAGCATCAGCAGGTACGCTTCGACGGACTCTGCCCAAAATGCAGTTCTTAATGCTGGACAATCGAAACACCCCATATTAAAATACGATTATGAAAATGTACCCGTTAAAATTCAAGCCGATATTTAAAGAACGCATCTGGGGCGGGCAAAAGCTGCGAGATATTTTCGGTAAGCAGCTTCCAGCAAACACAAAGATCGGCGAAAGTTGGGAACTTGCCGACCTGCCGGAAGATAAATCCCAGATAACTAACGGCTCACTCGCCGGAAAAACAATAGATCAGGCCATAGAACAATTTACCGCTCAAATAACCGGCAGGACTGATTTTTCCAAGCCATTCCCGCTGCTGATAAAATTTCTCGATGCCGAAAACATCTTGAGCGTTCAGGTACATCCTGACAAGCAAACCTGTCAAAGGATGGGTATGGGCGAGCCTAAAACCGAATGCTGGTATATCATATCTGCCGAACCTGCTGCCGTTATCTATAAGGGACTAAAAAAAGGAGTCACAAAGCATGACTTCGCCGCAGCTACCGAGCAAGGCAATACAGCCGAACTGCTAAACCGTATAGAAGTGCATCCGGGCGAATGTCATTTTTTGCCCGCTGGAACTCCACACGCTATCGGAGCCGGACTTTTGATAGCCGAGATACAAACCCCCTCCGATACCACCTACCGGGTCTTCGACTGGAACAGGGTCGATGATACCGGTAAAAGCCGTCAGCTTCACATACAACAAGCCCTCGAAAGTATCCGTTTCGCAGCCGATGAAAAAAAATTAACTGTGAGAAATTCCGGAGTCCTTGTCGATTCCGAATTTTTCAAAATCAAAAAGTTTAATCAGGCAAAATCCGAAACAATCGAACTGTCAGATGAAATGAAAGTGCTTATAATAATCAAAGGCTCAGGAAGTATCAACGACCAAAACAGCACAGTGACATTCAAAGCCGGCGATACAATCCTAATTCCTGTTGAATTTGAGGGTGTGGTGCGGTCTGATGAAAATACTGAATATCTTTCCATAACCCTCTAAAAAAATAGTTATGGGCATAGGTATAGTTCAATCCTCACCAATCACAAAATTATAGTCAAAACTTCAGAGGTTCGTACTCTATAACTATCTCTATAACTATTCTTTTTTGCGTATCGCCCCTCTCAACCCCTCCATTTTCAGGTATCTTTTTTTCCACACCACAACAGCCGACACAGCTATAACTATCACATAAACTATCGCCGCATAACGGGTCCGCATCTGGCTCATAACAAGCCCTATCACTGCGTATAAACCTGCAAGCGCATAACAAATGCCAACCGTCTTTTTCAAACCAATACCACGATCTATCATCTGGTCATATATATGCCCTCTGTCGGAGACAAACAGCGGTCTGTGATTTAACAGACGCCTCACCAGCGCAACAGCAGTGTCCAAGATCGGCAAACCGAACACAACAATAGACGCCATCCACCACCTTGGTATCTTTTCGCCGAAAAGTATCATCAATACCGCGACATTGAACCCAAGCAGCATACTGCCAGCATCGCCCATGAATATTTTGGCAGGATAACGGTTAAACGGTAAAAAGCCACACACCCCGCCTATCAATCCCAGGCATATCACTATCCTGACCGGATCGCCGACATCGCTGAAATCCCACGTCGCAAGATGCGCAGCCAGCAGAAACATCGCCACTGTAATTATCGCCGTCACGCCCCCACACAAACCATCCAGCCCATCGAGAAGATTAAGCGAATTGGTCGCTCCCAGTACAAAAACAATTACAATCAAAATCTCAAGTGTCTGCTCCGCCCAGCCCGGCATCTGCCAGCCGATAATATTTTGAATAAAATCGAAATTCGGAACTACGCCACCCAAGATCAAAACTGTTGCTGCAAATATCTGCCCCAATATCTTCTGCTTGGGCTTCATATCAAAGAGATCATCACTCAAACCCACAAAACAGGCGATCGCCCCTCCAACTAATATAGCTATAAGTCTCACTGTTATCGGATTGAATTGATCGCTGCCGCGTAAAAGCAAAATACCCATCAATACCCCCGCTGCCAGCCCAACCAGCATACCAACACCGCCAAGATATGCTATCGGTTCTTTATGCGTCTTGACCAGATCGTCCGGCTTATCTACTATCCCGAATCGTATCGCAATTTTTTTGCAGAAAAACGTCGCCAAAAGCGATACCCCCAGAGACATCGCCAGCACCGGCCAAAACTGCAATACCCAACCGACAGGTCGTTTGGGGCCAATTATATAATCAAACATTTCCAGCATTATAAGGCTCGATCCAAATCTCCGCGTCAAAGCGGAGCATAATTAATTTGTCCATTATCTTTTCCGGCTCGATGTTAGGCTGCTGACAGGTTAATTCCTGCAATATCCACCTGGGGAAATTCGCACCCGCTCTTATCGAAAGCGGCACACCTCCGCCAAATCTTGGATTGACCTCAATAAACCGTATCTGCCCATCATCGCAGTTAAATAACTGTACGGTTATAACACCAGGTCCGGCACCAAGCTTTTCGACAACTCTTTTAACTTCGCCCTCTATTCTTTCATCTCGCACCACTTGCCCTTTGCTGACTTCCCCTGCCCGCACCTCGATCCGCTTTCGGGGCACAACACAACGCACTCGCATCGCAAAATCAACATAAGTATCGCATGTAAATTCCGTTCCGCTTATATACTTTTGTACTATACAGTTCGGTATCCTTTTTGCGAAAAAGGCTAATTCTTCGCGGCTTTTAACTATTGCGTTATTTTTACTGGCATGTCCGTCATAAGGCTTAAGAAACAATGGCCACCGAATATTTTCTTCCGCCATTACCGTTTCAGCATCAGTCGTATCACAATCGGCAAAACCATTGCTTTTCAAAAACCCGCTCATTTTTCGTTTGTCCTGACAGGTTGCGATTACTTCAGAACTTGAAACGAGAACCGTGCATCCAGCATCTTCAAAAAGCTGTTTATTCTTTGACAATACTTCTAAATCGAGGTCGATAGTTGGAACTATCAGCTGTGCCTTCTTTTTACTTACAATATCCAACAGCCTCTCTATATACGTCTCGTTGCGGATTTTCGGTACAATAAAACCCTCGTCGCAAACATGCAGCGCGGGGTTTAGTTCTTCAAGTTCTGTCCCAAATATCTTTATCCCCAGCCCAAGTTCCTCACCGGCATCCCTGAAACTCTCAAGAAGTGACACCCGCCTGCCAACGCAGGTAAACAGTACGTTCAATTCACTTTTTATTTGTTCCTTATTCATCTGCAAGTTTTTCCTAAGCCCTTGAATAAAAGCAGGTTAATAGTATAATTTGCCGGCACTCCGGTCAATAAAATACTTGGCTGTCGGTTCAATTTCTTTGACATTTTCACTTTCTCTGTTTAAACTTACCCTTTTTATCGGATAATCGAAGACATCGTTTAAGGAGTATTCAGATGGCCCTTTTGGAAAAAAAGATTGATGACAAGTCTGTAGCTGTGGGAATCCTCGGTCTTGGTTACGTTGGCCTACCGCTTGTGAGGGAATTTACATCCGCTGGTGTAAATGTAGTCGGTTTTGACATAGACGACCAGAAGGTCAAAATCCTCAATTCCGGCAAAAGCATCATAAAACACGTTCCGCACGCTACCGTCAAAAAAATGGTCGATAGCGGTCTTTTTAAGGCTACGTCCGATATGTCGAGGATAAAAGCTGTCGATGCCGTCCTGGTATGTGTGCCGACACCCCTGACAGAAAACCGCGAACCGGATATGCAGTTCATCGAAAAAAGCAGTGAAACCATCGCAAAATACATTCAGCCCAACCAGCTTATAAGCTTCGAAAGCACCACCTACCCCGGGACAACCCGCGAATTGGTCTTGCCTATCATCGAAAAAAGCGGATTAAAAGCCGGTAAGGATTTTTACCTTGCCTATTCACCGGAACGAGAAGACCCCGGCAATAAAAACTATACAACCAAAACTATCCCAAAAGTCGTTGGCGGGCTGACCCCAACCTGTAAAAAACTGGCAACAAAACTATACAATCTTGCAATCGACAAGATGGTTCCGGTCAGCAGCCTCGAAGCCGCAGAAGCCGCAAAAATTGTCGAAAATGTCTATCGCTGCATAAATATCGCCATGGTCAACGAGCTGAAGATGGTGTTCGACAGAATGAATATAGACGTCTGGGAAGTCATCCGTGCCGCCTCTACCAAACCATTCGGATTCAATGCTTTCTATCCCGGCCCCGGCCTTGGCGGACACTGCATTCCTATCGACCCATTCTATCTGACGTGGAAAGCTCGCCAGTACGGAATGCCGACGCGCTTCATAGAACTGGCCGGTGAGATAAATACCAATATGCCCCACTATGTAGTTAAAAAGGCTATGGAAGCTCTCAATGACCGGAAGAAAGCCCTAAACGGTTCCAAAATCCTCGTACTCGGTCTGGCATATAAAAAGGATATCGACGACCTGCGAGAATCACCCTCTATTGAACTGATTGAGCTTCTCCGCGAAAAAGGCACTAAGGTCGATTACAATGACCCTTATATTCCAAAGACTCCCAAACAGCGTAAACACGAACTAAAAATGCAGAGCAAAAAGCTTTCCGTGGAAATGCTCAAAACTTATGATTTGGTTCTCATTGCCACCGATCACAGCGATTACGATTACGATTGGATCGTCGAGAACGCACAAATCGTAGTGGATACGCGAAACGCCACAGCCAATGTCAGCAAAAACAGAAACAAAATTGTCAAAGCCTAAAAGGAAATAATGAACGTACCGCTTCTTGACCTGAAACAACAATACCAACAAATAAAGGACGAAATTCTTCCGGCTATAAGTGCGGTCTGCGAATCGCAGATGCTCTGTCTCGGCCCTGCTGTAGCCGAATTTGAAAAAACGGTAGCCGATTACTGCGGCTGCAAGTGCGCTATAGGAGTATCATCCGGCTCTGATGCCCTGCTGATAAGTTTGATGGCGATTGACATTCAGCCTGGTGACGAAGTGATAACAACTCCGTTCACCTTTTTCGCCACAGCCGGAGCGGTAGCAAGACTTGGAGCCAAGCCGGTTTTTGTCGATATAGAACTTGATTTCTACAATATCGACCCTGCAAAAATAGAAGAAAAGATAACGAAAAAAACCAAGGCGATCATCCCCGTTCACCTCTATGGCCAGGTCGCACAGATGAAACCGATTATGCAGATTGCCAAAAAGCACAACCTCTTTGTAATCGAAGACGCCTGCCAAAGTATTGGAGCCTCGCAAGATGGCATTCAGGCCGGCAACTTCGGCAATACAGGCTGTTTTTCATTTTATCCGACCAAAAATCTCGGTGCGTTCGGCGATGGTGGGCTTGTAACTACAAATGATGAAAAACTGGCCGAAAAAATTCGTACCCTCCGTGACCACGGCCAAAACCCTCGTTACTACTATAATATGATCGGCGGCAATTTCCGCCTCGATGGTATCCAGGGCGCGGTACTGAATGTCAAACTGAACCACCTAAATAAGTGGAACGAGAAAAGAAGACAAAATGCCGCATTGTATGACAGTCTGCTCACCGGCTGTCCGGCAAAAACGCCGAAAGTCGCCGAAGGCAATAAGCATATTTATCACCAATACACCATCGCCGCCCCAAAACGCGACCAGCTCCAGAAATTCCTCGCTGATAACGGAATTTCTTCGGCTATATTTTATCCAAAACCGCTGCACATCCAGCAGTGTTTCAGCGATCTGGGCTATAAAGATGGTGACATGCCCATCGCCGAGAAAGCATGCGAAGAAGTTTTGTCTCTGCCGATTTTCCCTGAACTGACCGAAGAACAGATTAAATACACCGCCGCCAAAATTTGCGAATTTTACAGGTGCGGCTAATGCTAAAGGAAAGTGACAATCCTCCTATTACCTGGCCTCCCGACAAAAGCATAAAAGATTTTGCCGGTATCTGGTGGGTCGTCCATACCAAAAGCCGCAACGAAAAGGCTCTCGCAAATGACCTTGCCGATAGAAACGTTCATTATTTCCTCCCTATGACGACAAAAATAAGCCGCAAATCGGGGCGTAAGATAAAATCGCTGCTGCCGCTGTTTGGCGGCTACCTTTTCTTTTGCGGCAATGAAGACGACCGCCTTGCGGTACTGAAGACTAATCGCACTGCCGGTATAATCGAAGTAAAGAACCAGCCACGCCTGATTAACGAACTTGCCCAGATACAACAGGCGATTGTTTCCGGTGCGTCACTTGCCCCGCATAAATATATCGAAAAAGGCAAGCTGTGCCGTGTTACGTCCGGCCCGCTGGCGGATCTTAAGGGCATAGTCATCGAATCCCGCGACCAGACACGTCTTATCCTGCAAGTAGATATGCTCGGCCAGGCCGCCAGCGTTGAGATATCCACCGATATGATAGAAGTCATCGACGAGGACTGATCCAGGGACATCAGGAATTTCACAACGGAAGATGCAAGAGTTAAATTGAAAAGATTATACCCATAAATTCAAATGTTATGAGGTAGTAGGGATTGCGCGGGCTTTTTGGGGATCGCTTTTTGTTATTCATTTTTAGCGGTTATGAGGGTCAATTATCGTGATTTAACCCCAGATTTCCCATTTAAATCCGTGCAAAAAAGTGCGATTTTGATAGTATAGGGCTTATGGATGCTGTTTACAACAGTTTTTGTGTTCAGATTTGGAGAACCTGATGGGTGAAGCCGAAAAGGATGCTTTGCGAGTCAAATTTGACAACAAATTGAAGCTCGAATATAATATTGGCAACTTCCTGCGGCGGTTGGCACTGCCCAAGTCCATAAACGATTGGTCATTGCGTACCATGCGGGAAAAGCTCGTCAAGATCGGAGACAAGGTCGTCAGCCATGCCCGATATGTTACGTTTCAAATGGCTGAGGTGCTGGTGTCGAGAGCGCTGTTTTATGAAATCCTTGAAAGAATCAAACGCTTGAAGCCGGTGCTGACTGGATAAATGATGCTAAAGAACACTGAAAAACTTGATTTTTCGAACGCCAGAGCAATCAGGGTCTGTCAAAAAGTGATGTCTGTAAGTGTTCGGATGTTTGAAAAGTCGTATGTTTACGGGATTTTTAGGAAAACCGGGCATGGAATGGAATTTTCTTGACCCAGCCGGGGTGAATTTTATAAAGCTACCGATATCGTTAGGTGGAAAATATGTTTTTTAACCGTGTATTTGGGAAATGTCAGGCTATATATGTTTCTGTAGTTGTTTTGTTATTAGCAGGCTGCTCAACTTCGCCCCCAAACACGGGCTTGGAAAATGTTCAACGATATTCCAGCGAACGGACTATTCCCGAATATGTTCTTTACGAGGATCATCTTGAACAGACCATTAGTAACCTAATGAAAGATGAATTAACAATAACGGAAGCCGTACAGATAGCATTGCTAAAAAATCCTTTTCTGCAAGCGAAACTGGAGGAACTAGATATTGTGTATGCAGATATGGTTCAAGCCGGATTATTGAGCAATCCGGTATTTGCAGCCAGTGCAAGATTCCCCGATGGGCCGCCATCAGGAACAAACACCGAATTTTCTGTAACTCAGAATTTTCTGGACATTCTTGTTCTGCCCCTGAAAAAGAAACTGGCAGGCATTCAGTATGAACAAACCCAACTGATTCTTGCTCAGGAGATTTTAAAGCTTGTAGCTGATGTTCGCAGGTCTTATTTTACTCTACAGGGTGCATATCATTATCTGAATCTTCAAAAAGAATTACTCAATGAAAGTGAGGCTTCGGTTGGATTGGCGGAAAAACAGTATGAAGCTGGCAATATCAATGAGCTTGAGCTTATATCTTTTCAAAAAGATTACCAAAAAGCGCAGATCTGTTTGATGAAAACTCAAAGCCAGGTTTTTGAGCAGAGAAGCCAATTCTGCGGCCTTTTAGGATTAGACTGTCTGGAAACAGATTGGAAAATCCAACAGGAACTACCGGAATTGTTTGAAACAGGTTATACCCTTGAGCAGTTCAAGAATATGGCCGTTGCGAATCGTATCGATTTAAGTATCGCCCATAACGAAACGCAGATGATTCAAGAGGCGATCGCCATGACAAGACAGGGAGTGTTCGAAACTATCGAGGTGGGCGTCGATACCGAACGTGATACAGACCGTACGGTCCTTACCGGTCCGATCCTCAGTATAGGATTGCCAATCTTTGACCAAAAACAGGCTGCCATAGCACGTAAAGAGGCTCAACTAAAACAAAGCCAAAAACAGGCCCAGGCCATTGAGCAGTCTGTTCTTTTGGAAGTTTGGACAGCCTTTAATCAACTTGACTTAAAAACACAAATAGCAAAGCGTTATAAAGAGTCGGTTATTAGCTTGCAACAACGCACAATGGAACTTTCAAAAAAGTACTACAACAATATGTTGATCGGTCCATACGCATTGCTTTCGGCCAAGCGTGAAGAAATAGAAACAAAATTAGAATACGCGGATATCCAAACACAGTGCTGGTTAGCCTTTATCGACCTGGAAAATGCTGTTGGAAAAACACTTATTCAACAAGTTGTGCAGGATAAGCAGGATGCCCAAGAGCATCCTGCTATGCCAATACAAAACGAACATCATAACCATTAATCTATACGGGGAGATACCGAATATGGCCGGAAAGATAGAAAAAATTGCGATATCGTTATTTATCATTTTTGGTATAGCAAACACTCAAACCGCTGCAAGTCAAATCAATGAAGGCAGTTTTGCTGCAATAGTAACTCCTAATGGCAGTACATTGCCATGGCAGATGCAGGATGATGTCAAGGTCTTTCATCTTATAGCGGAACCTGTAAAACAGGAGTTTGCACCGGGATTGCTCATAAACTGCTGGGGCTACAACGGTCAGACTCCGGGACCGACCATCGAAGCTATTGAAGGAGACAGAGTTCGAATTCTGGTAACCAATAATTTACCTGCTCCGACTGCTGTACACTGGCATGGCTTATTTTTGCCAAACGGCATGGACGGTGTAGCAGGTCTGACACAAAAATGGATTCAGCCAGGCCAGACTTTTACCTACGAATTTACTCTGCGCCAGCATGGTACTTTTATGTACCACCCGCATGCCGATGAAATGACACAAATGGCAATGGGACTTATGGGGTTTTTCATTGTTCACCCCAAAAATCCCGAGAAGCCTAAAATCGACAGGGATTTTGCAATATTTCTGCATGAATGGCGAATCAAGCCTGGTACCGCAACTCCCGATCCTGCGGAAATGACAGAATTCAATTATTTCACGTTCAACGGGAAGGTTTTTCCAGCAACCGACCCTCTGGTTATAAAAAAAGGTCAAAGAGTCAGAATTCGTCTGGCAAATCTCAGCATGGACAATCATCCTATTCATATACACGGTTATTCTTTTAATGTTACCGGCACCGACGGCGGAAGAATTCCAACAACCGCCCAATGGCCTATGACAACCATTGATGTGCCTCCCGGCTCAACACGGGATATTGAGTTTATTGCCAATGAACCCGGCGATTGGCCTTTTCACTGCCACAAAACACATCATACGATGATTGGAATGGAGCACGGCCTTCCTAATATGATAGGGGTGGACCAAAAACCGGTTCTTGATGAAATTCGCGATACCATACCAGAGTATGTACCGATGGGGCAATCCGGTATGGCTGGAATGCATCATCATGGTCAAGGTGTTAAAAACTATATAGGTATGGGCAGCATGGATGGCCCGTTTGGTGAGATTGAAATGGGCGGCATGTTCACAGTAATAAAGGTAAGAGAAAACATCACAACTTATGAAGACTCCGGCTGGTTTTCTCACCCAGAAGGAACTATTGCGGATGAAGCGGAAAAGAAACCTGTAAAAGAAGATGAAGCCAAAACATTTTATTCATGTCATATGCACCCTGAAGTTGTTCAGGACCATCCAGGCAGATGTCCTAAATGCGGTATGGACCTTGTAATAAATGGTACAAAAAACTAAAATGGATTTTTCGATACTCATAGGAGCGATATTCATTAACATTAATTTTCTTGCAATATCAACCGCCAGAATATAGAGTAGACAAAGTTTATCGAAATGTGGTTTTTCGATATGTCCGTCTTTACCCCAGCAAGAGTTGGGTTTGTTGTAAAGATTATTGGGGGCGGTTAGCTCAGTTGGCTAGAGCGCCTGCCTTACAAGCAGGATGTCGTAGGTTCGAGTCCTATACTGCCCATTACTGTAAACCCTTGTAAATAAAGAGATTACAAGGGTTTTTTGTTTTGAGCCTACCCCAAAATACCCTCGAATTTGCCTTTTGGCGTGTCCCTTAAACCAGTTCTGAACTTGTAGCCAGTTTGTGGCAAGTGTGTTTTGAGTTGAAGGTCGCGGTAAGATCGTTTGCCTGAAGTTTGAAATACTGATACTTAAGGTATATTAGATGAGATGTAATATGTAATAGCTAAGACGGCTTGTTAAAAAACTCGGTTTTTTACAAGTCTTTTAAAGGTTTAAACGCTGTATGGAATGTTAGCTGCTGGTAATTTATCCCAAATAGCGGCAATTTCAGCCAAGTTGGGGGGCAATTGCTGCGGCTTTGCGTGCACGCTCTCTTGACTTACGATGGGCATTGGCCGCACGCGTTTTAAGTTGTTTTTCTCGTCTTTTATCGAGTTTATTTCTACGTCTTCCCATGAAAATTTCCTTTCAGTACTTCTGCCAAATCTGTCACGCTGTGCCAGGTTTCATGGCAAATAAAGTATTTTCAGTGTTATTACAGCCTGTCTATAATAAATATCCCCGAATTATAAACACCAGGCAGGGCAAAAGCAATGAACTTTTTGGGGAAATCGAATATCACCTTGGATTCAGTTTGGCTCAAAACATAGGTGGGTATGATCTGCCCCATTTTTATGTACCAGTCTTTATGAGAGGATTTCCGACATACGCTTTGAGAGGAAAGACGGAAAATTTTTGCTGGTTGGGCAGTTTTACTCTCCAGTACCATCTGTCGTTGCGCTGATAAATTGACCCTGCGATTTGCTGTTTCTTAACCATAGTAATCTCCTTAAATGTAATAAAATTTTCAGTTTATTACATTTGTTATTACATGGTTTTTGAGGGGGCAAAACTAAATAATTTTAAGTCCTTTTATTTCAAGAACTTAATTTATTGGGCCCGGTAGGATTCGAACCTACGACCAAGGGATTATGAGTCCCCTGCTCTACCGCTGAGCTACGGGCCCCGGCAGTCAGCCGAAGAACGGGTATTTTATCTGCCAAACTGCTCGATGCAAGCCAAATTTTTTATTGTTCATTTACCGCTTGCCTGAAAGCGTAAATTTAGATACGATTTCTTTCGATAGCAGTTGTATTTCCACGGGAAACAGCGGTAAAAAACGGAAAGGATGCCGAATTGACCGAGAACGAACGCAAAGCCACTATATGCATAGTCAATTACAAAACTCCGCAATTTACAAGGCTTTGTCTGCGCAGCGTCCGCAAATTCACTAAATTCCCTTATGAGGTATTGGTTATCGATAATAATTCAGCGGACGAATCGCTGGATTATTTGCGTAAATTACGCTGGATAAAGCTGATAGAACGCGATACATCCGGCGATTCCGGCGGAGGTTATTCACATGCCGCTGCGCTGGATTTGGGACTTGAGTACTGTGAGAGCGAGTTTTTCGTGTCGCTGCATACCGATACTTTTGTGCAGCGGGCCGGGTGGCTTAGTGATTTAATTGCCTATTTTGACAATGAGCAGGTTGCCAGCGTTGGTTCGGGAAAGCTGGAATTAACCCCGATCTGGGAACTGCGGCTAAAAAGAATGACCGATTTGAAGGGTTTTTGGCGAAAAATCAGCAGCCAAACCTGCCAAAAAAATAAGTACAGTTATTACAACCGTACTGAATACGCCTTGTACCGGACGAGCGTCCTTAAAAAAGAAGGGCTTGGCTTTCAGATGGGCAGGGATAAGGGGCTTGGCGCGGGTAAAAAGCTGTATTTTGAGCTACTCCAGCGGGGTTACAAAACCGTGGAATTATCAGCCGAAGTTATGCGGCGATATGTCGTACATCTTGCCCATGCGACGCAGGCGGTTAATGCCGGTGAATTTTCTCTCCGTAAGCGGACAATTGACAAAACCAACCGGAGAATTGATAAACTGATGCACTCGCCGCAGGTGCAGCAAATTTTGCGGGACAATTCGCTGGACCAATAAATTTTTAAACCCGTGTTTTGTTGAAAACACAGCTGTGATAATATAGAATATGGAGTTTTAATATATCCGCCGCAGCGGATTCAATAATTTTGCTTTTTTATTTTTAATTTTTAGTTTTTCAAACTAACAACAAGTTAGTTTGAGCAGATGGAGATTCGAGTGAAGGCATTTAGAAGACTATTTAGCTATATTTTCCCGCAGTGGCATCTGCTGGTAGTGATATTTTTGACGGCTGTAATGATCGGCCTTATGTTCACACTCAGTGTGGCGACGATTATTCCCATATTAAAGGTGATGATGGGGCAGGAAGGACTGCACGGTTGGATCAACCGCGGAGTGGTCAATTGGCGGTACGGAGTAGAATTTTCCGTTCCCGATACCGTAGAAGCCGCGATTTCAGGCGAAAGTTCATCGTTAAAATCACTTCTTGTTATCAAAGTCAAAAGCGGCAGCCTCGCCGACAAGGCCGGACTTGCCCAGCGGGACACAATCATCAACGTCGGTGAACCAAACCAGCAGCCAGCATCGTTTGCCGAATTGATCGCGAGGCTTGCGGAATCGCCTGAAAACGAAACTGCCAAACTGACGGTTCAGAAAGCGGGCGGTGAACCGCAAGTTATCCTTTTGGATACTGGACAAGAGCCGTTTTACGCCCGATGGGCGCAGCAGTCACTTAGCCTTGTTCCCCGCGAAGGCGTACAGCAAAATAAATTAAAAGCTATTATGGTGGTAATACTTGCGGCGACATTGATAACGGTCATGCGATGTATGGCTCGTTTTTTCCAGGAATATTTTTGCGCAAAGCTGGTGCAGCGAACGATAGCGAAATTGCGCGAAGATGTTTTTTCGCATACGCTTGATATGCCAATGGGCTTTTTTGTCAGGCACGGGATAAGTGACACTATCAGCCGGACGGTCGGGGATGTTTCGGGGGTAGGAATGGGCATCAACGTGCTGTTAGGCAAGGCCCTGCGCGAACCGATGAAGGCGATAGGAACGCTCGCCTTTGCGATGTTTTTGAATTACAAGCTGACACTTGTTTTTTTGTGTGCCGCGCCGGTAACTATAGGTTTTGCCGCTGGGCTGGGTAAAAAAATAAAAAGAAATACAAAACGATCACTTATGTCATCCGCGTCCGTGTTAGGCAAGATAGACGGGATAATGAGCGCGCTTGGCGTGGTGAAGGTTTATAACCGCCAGGGTTATGAACGCTCGCGATTCCGAGAAATAAACCAGAAACTGCTCAAAAGGATGCTTCGGGTAGCAAAAGTGGATGCGGCTACCGATCCTGTAATGGAAGTGCTGGGGATGTTTGCCGCCGCAGGAGCGATCATTGCCGGTGCGTACTGGGTTTTTGAAGGGGGCATGGACAGCGCAAGCTTTTTTGCGCTCCTTTTTTCATTGGGTATTTCTGCTGAATCCGTTCGCAAAACAAGCGATGTATGGAATCGCATCCAGCAAAGTAACGCCGCTGCCGAGAGGGTCTTTGAGGTTATCGATCAACCGCTGGAAATAGACCCAGCCAATACAATCGAGATCGAACCTCTGCGAAACAAAATGGAATTTCGCGACATCTACTTCACCTACCCCAACTCACCAGAACCGGTACTTCGCGGCATTAATCTTAAGATCGAGGCCGGAAAAACTGTAGCCGTCGTCGGACCAAACGGCTCCGGCAAAACAACCCTGATAAACCTTATACCCCGTTTCTACGAACCTGACAGCGGTTCAATCCTTATCGACAGCCAAAATATTGCCGACGTGCGGCTGACCAGCCTCCGCTCACAGATCGGAATGGTTTCGCAGGGAATCGTTACATTCACCGACACCGTAGCCGAGAACATCGCCTATGGCAAGCCAGATGCGACAATGGACGAAATAATTGCCGCAGCTAAGGCTTCTTACGCCCACGAATTTATCGACCCCCTCCCAGATGGTTACAATACGATGATCGGTGAGAATAACGCTGGATTCAGCGGCGGACAGATGCAGCGTATAGTTATAGCAAGGGCGATATTGAAGGACCCAGCGATACTAATACTTGACGAAGCGATGAGCCAGATCGATGCTGACAGCGAGGCCAAAATTCACAAGGCATTAAGCAAACTTATGGTCGGCAGGACAAGTTTCGTTATCGCCCACCGCTTCAGCACGGTCATAAACGCCGATATTATCGTTGTGATGGAACAAGGCCGCATCGTCGCGCAGGGCACGCACGATGAACTTATCAAAGATTCGCCGCTTTACCGCAGCCTGTATCAGACGCAGCTTATCGGGGCAAATGGGTAAAAATAAATGAATAACAGAAAAATAAACATTGCCTTATTTTGGCGTGAATACGACGGTGGTGTAACATCCATAAATGAGCTTGCCAGCGCATTGGATAAGGATCGATTCAACCCAATTTTTATATATCTAAGCGGCTTTGGGGTCGATGAATCAGTTCGAAGCCAGCCAAATATATATTTTTTAAGCAACAAAAGTGACCCAGGGCAATTTGATGCTGTGATTTTGCATCGGCTAATACGAATACTCAAGAAAGAAAAAATTGACATTTTGCATTGCCACCGACACAAGCAGGTTATATATGGCGCAATGGCAAGTTGTTTTTCACCGCATCCGGTTGTGCTGGCACATGTTCACGGTTTGAACCGGACACGAAATCTCACCCGCAGAGTGATTAATTTTTGGGCTTTCAAAAAAATAACCAGACTTATAGCCGTATCACAGACCACCTATGAAGATGTTATAAAAACCAACTGGAACCTTGCGGAAGACAAGGTGTGTGTGCTGGAAAATTCTGTTGATTACCCGCGGTTTGCAAATATGCAGATCAACCGTGAAAAAATTAGAGCCGAGCTTGGTTTATCGCCCCAGTCGTTTGTGTTTGGCACAGTAGGACGGCTTGTACCTACAAAAGGGCTGGAGTATTTGATAGAGGCTTTTGCGCAAATGCGAAAGAGCTGTGAGCATGTCGAACTGCTTTTGGTAGGCGATGGCGATAAAAAGACCGAACTCCAGCGGCTTGCCGAAAAACTTGGATGCGGCGAATTTGTTCATTTTGCCGGAAAACGCAATAATATCGAACAGGTCTTTCGCGCTATGGATGTTTTTGTGCTCTCCTCAATAGCCGAAGGTATGCCGAGGGTAATTCTCGAGGCGATGGCGTCGCGTATTCCTGTGGTGGCGACAGCGGTCGGGGGGATACCGGAACTTGTCACCAACAACGAAACCGGGCTTTTAGTACCCGCAAAAGATAGTAATGCGTTAGCCGAAGCTATGATAAGAATCGCTGATGTTCCATATCATCATTTAACAGAGATGATTGACGCGGCACAGCAGCGTGTGCACGATGTGTATTCACACGCCGTAGTCGGTAAAAATTTAGCTAATCTATATGAGAATGAATTTAATACGGCTAAAGGATAGCAAAGTGGCAAAAATTAGTGTTATAATACCAGTTTATAACAGAAAAGGCTGCGTTGCGGAAAGCATTAAAAGCGTCCTTGCCCAAACACACGGAGATATCGAATTAATTGTCGTTGACGATGGCTCGACGGACGGCACAAAAAACACGATCAAAGCAATTCATGACGAAAGACTTAGTTATTATTTTAAAGAAAACGGCGGAACTTCAAGTGCTCGAAATTTTGGTTTGATAAGAGCAGCCGGCGATTATATAGCTTTTCTCGACCATGATGACTTGTGGCCGGAAAATTATCTTGAAACAATGATTGGCGAACTTGATAAAAATCCAGAATATGGACTCGCATATAGCGCACTGACAAGAATAGAAGCTGATGGCAGGAAAACCAAATCTTATAAACGGCCAAAAGGTAAATCCGGCTGGCTTTATTGTGATCTTTTTAGGACCGGATTTGTATGGACATCGGCAGCAGTGATGCGAAGAGAAGCTCTTGATGGGTTCGGTTATGACGAGTCGCTAAAAACTTCTTATGAAGATGGGGACTTTTTTTTGCGGCTTTCACTCAGGACAAAATTTCTTTTCGTTGACAAAGTTGAAGCAATTCGTTGTGAACACAGTGATAATTTGAGCGTTAAAGTTGGTGTCAGGCCGACTCGCATATTGGTGTTGGAAAGATTTCTGCGTTGTGGCGGATGGGAGAAAATTCCAAAAATAGTAGCAAGCAAGCGTCTTGGCAACGCTTGTAGAAAAGTAGCCAAATCAAACCTGGAGACAGGGAAAAGAACTGCGGCGATACAGTTATACCGCAAAGCTATTTCTTATAAGCCTTGGGATATACGTTTGTATCTGGAACTTATGAGGGCGTTTTTTTTAAAGAAAGAAAAAGATGCCGAACCTGATTGGCAAATGCCGCAGTCTTTACAGGAAATCGGATGAAAGAGAAAATATGGCAAAAGTAAGCGTGGTGATGACATCATATAATCACTGTAATTATTTATCTGAGGCAATAGAGAGCGTTCTTTCGCAAACATTAGGTGATTTCGAATTAATCATAGTCGATGATGCTTCAAAAGATGGTTCGCAGGAAATCATAAATAGATATCAACAAAAAGATTCGCGTATCCGCTCTATTTTACACGAAAAGAACCAGGGAATATCCCGAACGACAAACGACGGTTTTTTGGCAGCCAAAGAAGATTACATCGCCTATATACAGTCAGATGACCGCTGGCTGCCGGAAAAACTTGAAAAGCAAATAAAAATCCTTCAAAAAAACAACCGTCTGGTTGTCTGGTCTGATGCATCTATTATTGATAAATTCGGCAACAAAACCGGGCAGTTATTTACGCAGCTATATGATTCATCCAAAAAACTAAAAACTGGCAACTTGTTTTCTAATCTTGTAAATACCAATTATATTTGTGGACAAAGTATGATTTTGGATCGCCGGATAGCTCAGCACATCTTGTTCGACCCGAAACTTGTTTATTCGAATGATTATAAATTTATGATCGAAGTATCGAGGGAACATGAATTTCATTTTATTGAAGAGCCGTTGACACAATATCGTATTCATGGAAATAATTCTATTCGTCAAAATGAGCGTATATGGGAAAAAGACATATTTATTATACGCAAGTTCATCCTTCAGAAATTTAGCGAGGCTATACCTCCGGCAATAAGGGCAAGACTTTATGAACGTATCGGCAAGTATATAAATGAAAGAAAACATTTCGGATTCGCCAATAAATTTTTTTTGGCTTCGATACGCCATAATCCGCTGAAAACATCGTATTATAAAAAATACCTGAAGACTTATTTTAAATGTAGGAACTGCTGGTAAATGCAGCGCAATATGAAGCTCCTTGTTTTAACAAGTAATCCCTATCGTGCCAGCTTTCGCCAGCGGATTGGGGTCTATTTAGATATCTTAAAGGAAAAGGGGCTGACGACTGAAGTGGCGGTTTTGCCAAAAAATTTCTCTGCCCGCAGGCAGCTATACAAACAAGCCTCGGATTTCGATGGTGTACTGATACATAAAAAGCTGCTCAATTTTTGGGACGCCAGAATTTTGAGAAAATCAGCAAAAAAAATCATTTACAACTATGACGATGCTGTCATGCTTAGTGAAAAACATCCTGAAAAGAAGAGCCTTTCACATCTGCTCCCATTCAGGCGTATTATAAAACTCTCGGATATGGTGATAACAGGCAGCCGTTACCTGGCACAATTCGCCGGCTCGAATAATGAAAAAGTGAAAATCTTGCCGATAGGACTGAAAACCAGCGATTACGATTTCGACCCGCCAAAGCAGGATGAAAAAATTCGGCTGGGATGGATCGGCAGCGGCAATACACTCCCCTTCCTGGAAGATTTGCGAGACGTACTGGAACAAATCGGACAAAAATTTGATAATTGTGTCCTTAGGATTATCGGTGATGATTTTTTCGACCTTTCAAATATGCCTGTCGAAAAAATAAAGTGGCAGCAGGACACACGAGGCGTCAAACTTGCCGAATGCGATATCGGCCTCGCCCCCCTGCCGGATAATCCCTTTACACAGGGTAAATGCAGCTTCAAGGTGCTCGAATACTCCGCATCAGGACTTGCCGTGGTAGCATCGCCGGTTGGAACAAATCCGGACCATCTTGTCGAAGGACAAAGCGGCTTTCTGGCTAAATCGCACCAGGATTGGATAGAAAAAATAAGCATATTAGTAAAAGATGCCGATTTAAGAAAACAGATGGGTCAAAAGGGAAAGCAAATAGCTCAAAATCACGACACAGCCATAATCGGCGATAGAATGTCCAAATTGATAACAAATTGCTTAAATGGTCAAAGGTAAAAAAATGTCAAACAGATTCAGCTCATTGTTAAAAAAGAAAATACTTGGAAAGAACAAAAACTTAATATCAGTCGAAGAACCCTACGATGTGATCGTCAGGCTTCTTGAGGGACACAAAATATCCGGTGTCATCGACGCCGGAGCAAGCAACGGCCACATTTCCAGCCGCCTGTTAAAAAGATTTCCGGCAGCCGATGTTTATGCCTTCGAACCGAACGAACTCTATAGGCAGCAGCTTACCGATTTTGCCGTTCGTGAAAAGAGATTCCACCCCTTTTTTGCGGCTCTTTCCGATAACTGCGGCACAGCCGATCTGAACATTACCGAATCGGCTGGTAATACCTCGCTTTGCACACCAGCCGAAAGTCTCACAGATGTCGATCCTGTCGGAGCAGCCGTCAAAACCATTCAGCAGGTGCAGATACTAACAATAGACCAGTGGGCCAAAGACAATGATATAAAATCAATAGAGGTTATGAAATTCGATATTCAGGCCTACGAACTGGCCGCCCTCAAAGGAGCGACCGAAACGCTGCGCAATTCCACCCTTCTTGTTTACAGCGAGGTCTGGTTCAATCCGGTATATAAGGATGGTGCGCTTTTCAGCGGCATTGATATTTTCTTGCGAGAAAATGGGTTCGCGCTGTTTGATATCTTCAAACCGAAATACGACCCAAAAGGCAAGATCACCTGGGCAAACGCTATTTTTATTCAGAAGGAAAAACTGGGGCTTTAATCGAACGATTTTTCCCATCCAACCGGCTGTTCCTGCTTGTCAACGAACCACGAACTAAAAACTACGAACTATTTTCCATGTACATTTTTTGCATACCTGATGTACATTTTTTGTATGCGTCGGCTGTTTGTTTTTGAAATTTGAATTTTGGTAATTTGACAATTGTTTCGGATTTAACATCGGCTGTTTCGCGGTACGCACGACACAGTACGCTGTACGAATAGCCGGGCACGGCTGGAAACGCCAAAAAACGAAATAAAACGGCTGAACACGAAAAAAAATGAAAAAAAACGGACTTTTGCCCTATTTTTTCCCATGCATCCTGCAGTGGAAATAGTCTATCATTTTTCGATAGCGATACCGAAAATAAAACTGCCAGCGGTGCTGCTGCATCGAATCAAGGTCGATTAAGACCGGCTCGCCATTGCAGATAATCACATTCGCCGGCTTCATATCCGAATGTGTTAACTGCTTGAAGCCAAGCTGTTTAAGTAAATTTTGAGCCTTTTCCAAAACCGCTTTTCTTTCATCATCCGAGTATCCCGCCCTATTCATAACATCATAAAGCAGCGGCCCTTCTACAAAGGCGTTTACAATATAGGATTGCACAATAATCCCGAATCTTCGCTGTTCGACCATCGCCAAAGACTCCGCACAGCTAATTCCATAGCCGATAAGCTGTATCCCAAATCGCCAGCATTTCATCGCCCTGCTGCCCTTTATGGTATGTCTGACAGAATGCCATAAACCCTGATAATTATAGCGTTTAACAACAATATCGCGATTGTTGTAAGTACAGCGAACTACCCGAGTAGCTTTATCATCTTTCAAGACGGTTCCGATTTCCACAAGATGATCTATCTGCCGCAGAAAATCGGCAGCGTCGCAGCCTTTGCAAAATTCCATCTGAAAAATACCATAACGATTATCAAGGCAAGCCCGCTGAAAAGCCCATTGAGTTTGTAATGCAACATCCGGAATTCCAGTCCTGTCTGCGGCTCTTCTTTTAATCCGCCTAAGAGTATTAGCGGCAACCACTTGTGCAATATGCTTTGCCTCTTTTTTTCCAATTTTTGCGGCGTCGCAGTAAGCCCTAAAAAAACGCATTTGGTCTGTTTTTGGGAGGCTGTAACCGAACATATACAACTGAACCAGATTTTTGAGCCGCAATCGTTTTGGAATAGCTCCAAACTTTTTTGTTCTCTCATTGTCTATAAAATAAAATTTCCAGTTCGTCTCGTGATCCTGCACAAGCACATTGTTAAGGCGAAGATCGCCATGAAAAATACCCGCTGAATGTAATTTGCCTATCGTTGTTCCAAATGATTCGATAAATTGCCTTTTTCGGAACAAATCGCCGCCAGAAACGATGGGGGTTTGCCAGTATTGCACGACCGAGCCGCTGTTTTCGGCTTCTTCGGTAATCAAAAACGATTGTATAGTGAAGGGGCCTATGATTTTTTCCAGCAGAGCTATTATCTGCGGTGTGTTGAAACCCTTTTGCCGGAGTATTATCGATGCAGCCAGCGAACGTTTGGCGCGTCCGGAGCGAAAAATATGCTTCACAAAATCGACCTTGGAACGATAAAGGTACTTTTTGAAATAGAGTTTTTTTTTGAAACCGCCAATATTGGCGGCAAAAACATCGGTGTAATCCGAGGATGACACAGCCGCAATCTCTGTTTTGCTGTTTCTATCTGTCGCCGCTAAAAGATTGGATATTTGCTGGCGTGATGACGCTTTAAGAGCGGTAATTTTCCATTCATCCCGCTTAAAAGCCTCAAAATTAGTGTTATGTATTTCCATTTCCATTAAGGGTTTAGATTGTACCGGCAAGTAGCGGAGAGGCCAACATTTTTTTGTCCATAATGATTTTTTGGTTTTCCTTGACAATAAAATACCAATCGGCATAATAGAGCTTAGTTTAGCGGGGATACATAATGGCAAAACTTAATCCTGACAAAGAACTCTTAACACAGGCGATACAAAGAGAAATTGACGCTCGCAATCTATTTCTGGCTCTCTCCAGGCACGTAATAAACCCCGGCATAATCAAAACTTTGGAAGAGCTTGCCAAAGAAGAAACTGAACATAAACAGGTTCTCGAATTAGAACTTATGAAAATAGGCGTTACCGTAGATACAGAAATCGACAAAAAGCCGTTCAAGATCACCGACTATGTTACAAGCAACACTGCTACATTCAATATGGACTACAAGGATGTCCTTGAGCTGTGTATCCAGAAAGAAGACGCCTCCTTCAATTTCTATGCCGATATATTGGCAAGAACCAAAAATGAAAATTTAAAAAAGGTCCTAAGGAACCTAATGGAACAAGAACTTCGCCATAAGATAAGGTTCGAAAACCAGCTGAAAAATTCACTGATCCAGCCGGACTAAATTAAAAATACAGAGACAGCTCTAATTTATCACAGCACGCCCGCAAATAATTTTACCAAAAATCAATTTTTAGCTGTTGACATCGTAACACGAATTTGTTATTTTTATGCGCAACTAAGTTTGGAGAAAAAAGTGACAATCGAAACACTGACTTTAGTTGGCGCCGCGGCTGCGGCAGGATTTATCCACACTGTCATAGGCCCTGACCATTATGTTCCATTTGTGATGATGGCTTGGGCAAGAAAATGGAGCGGAATTAAAACTGCCCTTATCACCCTTCTGTGCGGAATAGGCCATGTCGCAAGCTCAGTAATTCTCGGACTTGTGGGAATCACAATGGGGCTTGCCGTCGGAAATCTCGAATCCATTGAATCACGCCGCGGTGACGTAGCCGCATGGCTTTTGCTCGCTTTCGGGCTTGCCTATCTGGTCTGGGGAATTCGCGCAGCGATAAAAAACAAGCCTCATACTCACCGCCACTTCCACCCTGAAAATAGCGAGCATATCCATGAACATACCCATCACAATCAACATACACACATACATTCAGACAAAAAATCCATAACCCCCTGGGTGCTTTTCACGATTTTTATCTTCGGCCCTTGTGAAATTCTGATACCGCTGTTTATGTACCCTGCCGCGAAAAATTCTATTTTCGACGCCGCTATTGTCGCGGTTGTTTTCGGTATCATGACAATTGCCACAATGCTCGCTATGGTGCTTGCCGGTGTAAAAGGGGTCAGTTTCCTAAACTTTCGCGGGCTCGAACGCTACGCCCACGCTATCAGCGGAGCAACTATCGCGATCTGTGCCCTTCTAATAATGTTAGGCTTGTGATTAAAAAACTAATTGCACCAGCACACCGACAACAACGGCATCGTCAATAGCTTCATCTCCGCTCGAATTCTTGACATACTGCACGTTCGGACTGATATTCAGCCGCTCATTGACCATAATATTATAATATGCCTCGCTATCAGTTTCGTCTTACCACGTCAATGTATTTTTTTGGGAAATAATTTATTTTTGTATTACCTGATGTGCCTGTCGTATGCGCAAACAAAAAAGGCGATTCCGATACATGTCGTAATCGCCTTTTCCATGAACGTATCTTATTAAATCAAATTGCTGTTGCGGCTGCCATTCTCGGCAGATCGGAACGTTGGCTTTGTTCACCCGGTCGAAATGGCAGCGGAGAAGCAAATTGAACAGCCACCCGCTTAACAAAGTTGTTTATGTCATCTACGCGGCAGATATGCCCTTCGCAAATGCAGTCTTCCAGTTCAAAAGAATCATCCGTACCGTAGTGAGGAATGCTGAATCGGGCTGTTACTTTCTTTCCGTCCTGAACGCTGTGGTTGTCGTAGCAGTTAAATGATGCCCCCCCACTGCAAACGTCAACCATCTGTCCCTGACTAAGCATACCATTAAAATCCTCGGCGAACCAAACAGGCCAGTTATACCTTAATCTCTTCTCACTGCGTCTTTCCATTTTTCTATCCTTCTCAAATTAACAATGGCTAAATCGTCCGCAATCGAAGGATGCTTAATGTGATTTGAAAAATATCGCTTTTGAAGTGATTCCCGCCCACCGTCTTAATTGCAAAGTCCTATAATTATTTAAGCTGGTTTACCAGCGACCGAAACTGTTCGCCCCGTTGCTGGAAATTATCGAACATGTCATAACTGGCACATGCCGGACTGAGCAATACGATATCCCCGCTGCGGGCAATGCCACCTGCCACGTTGACCGCTTCGGCAAGACTTTTACATAAATGTATCGAAAAATCCGCATTTGCCTTTTTTATCGAATCGGCGATTTGACCCGCTGTTTGTCCTATCAGGACTACGGCTTTGGATAGTTGGACTATTCTTTCACCAAGATTATCAAAGGCAATTTTTTTATCATACCCGCCGGCTATAAGGATTTTCCCTTCTTCAAAGGCATCCAGTGCAACCATAACACTTTCCGGTGTTGTCGCTATCGAATCATTATACCACCTGACGCCATTAACTTCCCTGACAAACTCAAGCCGATGCGGCAAACCTTTGAAATCCTGCACCGCTTCGCTCACCAATTCCTCTTTGACACCAAAATATCGTGCAATCGTAACCGCTGCTGCAAGATTGCTCAGATTCGCCCTGCCCGGCAGAGGGAATTTTTTCTTTATTTTTTCACTTACCATATCGGGGTGATATTTGATACACACCCTGCCCTGCTCTCGGCTGTATTTATCGAACCAATCGCAACAAATTTTATCTTCGGCATTGAATATCGAAACACATGACATTGATTGATAGTGAAACAGGTTTTCTTTAGTGGCGCAGTAATTTTCAAACGTGCCGTGCCGGTCGAGATGGTTCGGACTAAGATTCGTTATAAGAGCGCAAAACGCACTCTTTTTTATTTGCGCAAGATTTTCGAGCTGAAAACTGCTTAGCTCAAGCACGACAAGATCATCGGCCCCAATATCTTCAAGCCGCTGCAAAAGAGGCATATTGCCGATATTACCGCCGATCCAAACATTGGCGTACTGCGTACTGCGTGCTGCACACCGCGTTAGAATATGCCCTGTCAATGCTGTTGTTGTACTTTTGCCGTTGGAGCCGGTAATGCCGATTATCCGAGCCAGACACAACTGAAAAAAAATATTCATAGCACTGGTGACAATTTTGCTGTTGTCACGCGCTATCACGACAAATTCGTTCTCCGGAGGCACTGCTGGATTGACGACAACTATATCGGCATCAAGAAAATCCTGCTTTTCATGCGAGCCGAGACGATATTCAATGGCCAGCCCCTTCAATTCATCGAGTGACTCACCCAGCTTGTCACCGCTCGAAATGTCCGTAACTTTGACTTTTGCGCCGCTGCTGAACGCAAACTTCGCCGCATCAACTCCCCCGCCGAAACGGCCAAGCCCCATGACCAGAACTTTCCTACCGGAAAGATAGTTTCTATTCATATTATTTGTCACCTAATCAAGTGACAGTAAACATCACCTATAATTTGCCTTGCATAGCCCTTGAGAACTCAATTTTGGCATCGATAGCGGCTTGTTCGATGCACTTTTTCCAGTCGTCGCCGAACTGTTTTTTATATTCACTTTTCTCATAAGCGTAAATTATCGAGCGCGATGCGTTTATCAGTGCGCCGGTGCCATCCGGTTTGCAGAATTTGATACAATCCTGCGCCGACGCTCCCTGCGAACCGAAACCGGGAACAAGAAACCAGATATTGGGATATTTATCACGCAACGCGGCTGTCTGTTCAGAGCTGGTGCCGCCAACTATCATGCCTATATTGCTGTAGCCGCTCTTTCCAACCGACCCCGCCGCTACCATCGCGATAACTTCGGCCAATTTTTCGTACATCTTCTGTCCGGATGCATCGGCAAAATCCTGCAATGCAGCCGCACTTTCGTTACTTGAACGAACCCAGACAAACACGCCCTTGCCCTGACTTGTAGCCATATCCGTAAAAGGTTTGATACCGTCAACTCCCGCAAAGCCGTTAATAGTGATGGCATCCGGGGTAATAATATCCTCAAGGCCGACCATCTCAGGATTCTGCAGATGAGCCTGGGCGTACATTTCAGCAGTATGACCGATATCGCTTCGCTTAACATCGCCGATAACCTCAAGACCAAGGTTTTCGGCTTCGGCCAACAGCGAATAGTAACTTTCGATCCCTTCTCCGAGGTATTTTTCAAAATACGCGATATTTATCTTTACTGCTGGAACCAGAGGCGCCACAATGCGCATAACCTGCGTACAGTAATCAAATATCGCATCTACAGCCGCCGCGGCATCATTTTCATCGTTCATCGCACGGTGACTGATAATTTGCTTGGGCAGACGGCTGTAAACCGGGTCCAGACCCACGCACAGCGGCGTCTTCTTGTTTTTCACTGCTTCAAAGAGGCGATCGCCAAAATGATTAGACATTTTTTACAACTCCATAACTATCAATTCTTTAGTTCAAATTATCAACAACTTTAATAAAAATCTCTTTTTTGAAAAAGAATCAGTCACTATAATGATCTGATTGTATTTGAGCAAGATAGAAATCGATTTTTGGTGCAGATTTGAAAAAAACAGACAAAAAACATACCTTCTGTCCGCCGAAAGTGTCAGGTAAAGCATTGCCGCCCATATCGCCAAAAAGAAAAGGGAGGAAAATTTCACTGGCTCTGATTGCGGTTGTAATGTTCCTGCTTGTGGCAATACTTGCCATTTCACACCGCCCTGCCGCATTCGACCCACCAACTGCTCAGGCAAAGCAGATAAGTCCATACCTTACCCATGAACTTTTGCCGACTTTCTATGATCACATCCAAAGAGCCGAACCCTTTGAATTAGAGATTACCGAAAATGGGATGAATGAAATAATAACCCATCTGGGCTGGCCAAAAAATTTCAAAGAATTGACTATCGACACACCGCAGACATTATTCACCGATAACGTCATAACCTTGATGGCCCCTGTCAGCAGCAATGCCGCCCAGATACTGCTTACTATCTGCCTTTGCCCTGCCGTTGATGATAACGGTCTGATGACACTAAAAATGGAAAAAGTCCAGATCGGTGCTGTAACAATCACTCCGCTGGCAAAATTCATCTCC
Source organism: Phycisphaerae bacterium (assembly GCA_028715705.1). Classification (GTDB taxonomy): domain Bacteria; phylum Planctomycetota; class Phycisphaerae; order Sedimentisphaerales; family Anaerobacaceae; genus JAQURJ01. Next base: position 41,164 of record JAQURJ010000007.1, read on the forward strand.
AATAAAATGTATCAGGATCGCCTCGATAAAGAGTCCGTCGACGCCAATGACATCCGGGCAAAGATAGCTGCTTCGTTGTTTGCCGATACCAGTTTCGACCCGGTTTTCAAGTTTGATAATAACCGCTTCCGCATCAAAAAGATAGCTATCGGTCTCCACAAAACCATTCTTGGTATAGAACCATTAACGGACAATTGAACAATTTATTCTTGACCATCAACCCCTTTTTACTTATCTTACGCACTTACTGAATGGTTTATGACCAATCCGCGCCGGAGTGGCGGAACTGGCAGACGCGCGGGATTCAAAATCCCGTCCTGGCAACAGGGTGAGGGTTCGATTCCCTCCTCCGGCAATATGAAATTTTGATGCAAAAAATACGGTTTTTTATACTCCAAAACTGCCCAATTCATATTCAATTATAGAACGCAATTACAATTTTACCCACCCATTCGCCTCTTTAAAATTTGAGGAAAATACAAAGTTTCAATAAACAGTCTTGAAAAACCGGCTGATTAGCGTATAATACTGGTTTTTGAATATTTGTGAACAATAAACAGGAGATAAATCGGTGGAAAATCATCGTATCAGCAAGATAAAAAAGCTTCGTAAATCAGGTTTTCTGGTGAGAATGTGTACCAATAAGGGCAAGAAACTTATCAACCGCCGCCGCAGAGCAGGCCGCTCGGTAAACGTGCGTTAAACTTCTTTTCAGAAAAGACTTATAAAAAAACAGTCCCAACAAAGGGCTGTACTGTTTTTTTATCTAAATTTAACTCCAGAAAACTCACGCCAAGTCAAACCTCATCCGTGAAGTTTGACGATTAATTGTGTAAAAATACATAATAAGGAACAAAAAACTCTGAGGTTGATTGCAATAATAGTTTGACAATTTTTTGATACGATGATAACTTGTGGGCGGTTTGATCGTAAATTTTATAACTTTTTTTGGGAGAATTAATATGCGTCCTGATTTTAATGTTCTAATTATCGCTATTGTTCTTTCTCTTTTCTCGGCTGCTTCTGCGCAGAATGAAACCGCTGTCCAACCATCTGCAATAAATCCAGCCGAACCAAACGCCGCCATTTCGTTCCCTTATACAGCGGTAATAACCGAGGACAACATCAACATCCGATCAGGTGCTGGCACAAATTATTATGTCTGCGGCCAGCTTGACAAAGGCGATACAGTAAAGGTCGTCACCCATAAACACAGTTGGTCCCAGATTGTTCCACCTAAGGGCGGTTTTTCGTGGATATCCAAACAGTATGTCATCCCCGACCCACAGGATACCGGTATGGGCATAGTTACAGGTGACAATATCCGCGTTTATGCTGGTTCGGATTTTCTGAAACCTATCCATTCGACAACTGTACAGACAAAACTCGATAAGGGCCAAAGGGTCAAACTGTTCGGCGAACCGCTGGACGACTATTACAAAATCGTTTCACCCGATGGCGCCTATCTGTGGATCAGCACCGAATTTACCCGCCCTGTCAGCGAGGCCAGGGATATCATCGAAAAGACTTATGATGCAAATGAACCGGATTTCCCGGCAGTCGAACCGGGATTGTCACCGACTTATATTCCCGCTGAATCAAAATGGCTTACAAAATATAAAGATATCGAAGAAAGAATTCAGCAGCAGCGTCAATTGCCGATCGAACAGCAGAATTATGCTGAAATCAAGGAGCAGCTTACCCAAATCGCCCAATCAAAAGAGGCCGGTAAAGCCGCCCGCTATGCGGAATTCACCCTGAAACAGGTAGCCCGCTATGAGCTTGCTATTGCAGTAAGTCAGGATATGAAAGCACAGGACACGGAACTGCTCAATAAACAGCAAAAAATCAACAACGAGCTTTCCAAAAAACTCGAAAAGATTGTAGATTATGGACAATTCGCGGCTATCGGGATAATCCAAACATCAAATATATACAGTTCGCAGATTGGTGCAAAACTTTATACAATTACAGACCAAGCCGGCCAGATAGTTTGCTATGCCGTTCCTACAGGTCTGCTTGGCGCGGAGCAGGTACAGGATTTCATCGGCAAAAAAATCGGTCTTGTCGGTCAAATCGAACCGCACCAGCAAACTTCCAAAGCCCTTGTCAAATTCAGCAAAATAATTGAATTAAACTGAACCTTTAAGCCGACTAGCCACTACATGATGTAAACCGGATATTGTCGAAATACCAGAATCTGGGAATAGCGTTTGTTTTTCTTGTATAAATTATTTTTATTTATGGCTTTAAGGATGAGTTGGGTTTCTATTGATGGGTCGTTACTTCCATAGTTTCACTACAGGCGTTTTTCTGCTAACTTCTGTCTTCGCGATTTTCGTGAACGGTTGCGGAGAGTTTTTTGATAAAAAACCAACCGAGATACAAACTCGCGAGATACTTAACGAGCTTGATCAGGTCAGGCAAATCCCTCAAGCCCAAAATC
>JAQURJ010000008.1 GCA_028715705.1 Phycisphaerae bacterium
GTAGTAACCTTTTGTGCCGCATAATCAAGGGCATGACATTTTCCGGTCCATCCGGCAGACAGTTCAGGTGCCGAAAGAACCTCAAGCTTATGATCTTTTTTAGCCTCCGCTATTGCCAAATCCAGTGTGCCGTCATCTGAATGGTCATCGACCAGGATCACACGATTTACACCGCTTTGCCCCAAAATTGAAGTTAGGCTCATAACGAGTGATTCAGCTTCGTTTCTTGCGGCTATCACCACTGTAACGGCCCCGTTTAAAAGGCTATGCGCTCCGCAATCTGGAAGGCAGGGCACACTCTTATGCCCCCAAATCTTCATTATCAGTTTCAAATAAAAAACGAGTGAAACTGTCATTAGTATAGCCAAAAGTACAGTAACCATACATACCCAAAAGCATATAACAATCGTATTTGCTATCGTACAGAAATTATGCGCCACGAAGTTGACAATCCTTATATTCTACTTTTCCGAGCCAGTCAACAGGCAAGGCAAAAAGCATACCTGATATCCGAAACACAAGATAACATTAGTAAAGCCGGTATTGTTCTATTTTTCTGTTAACTTCCCATATTAAAGTAACTTATATTTATTTTCGCTCCTCGTTTAAGGGGGAAAAGAAAAACAGAAAAACAGAAAAACAAATTGTTAAGGCCCATTTCGAGCAGAAAAACAGTTTGTTGTTGGTTGTTTGAAAAATGGAGCGAAGGTCTTAACAATTGACTTAACTGTGGATTTGGGTATTATAAGCCAACCTTTTCGGTCGCTTTAGACAGCATCAAGTGTCCGAAGGGAAGTGAGTTATCCACAATAATAAGGAGCGAATATAATAATGGCGGTTCAAACACATGGTCAGATGGCAAACTTTATCTGGAGCATTTGCAATCTGCTCCGCGGCCCTTATAAACGGAACGAATACAGAAAAGTCATACTTCCCCTGACGGTGTTGCGACGATTCGATTGTATTCTTGCCTCTACCAAGGGGAAAGTGCTGGCTGAATACAGCAAACTCAAGGGCAAATCTGAAAACATTGTCAATGCCAGGCTCAAAGAAATCACCGGTGTTCCGTTCTATAACCTCTCGAAGCTCACTTTTGAGAAGCTGACCGACGACCCCAACCAAATCGCCCCTAACCTCAACAGCTACATCAACGCCTTTTCACCAAACGTCCGGCAGATTTTTGAACGGTTTGATTTCGGGGTACAAGTTCACAGGATGAACGAAAAGAATCTGCTATTTGAGGTGATCAAGAAATTCGCATCCGACGAACTCGACCTATCCCCGGCTAAAATCGACAATATGCAGATGGGCTATATCTTTGAAGAACTCATCAGAATTGGTGCCGAACAATCCAACGAGGAGGCCGGAGAGCATTTCACGCCGCGTGAAGTCATAAAACTTATGGTTAATCTGCTGTTGTCGCCTGAGACTGACCTGCGCAAGAGCCACGTCGTTAAAACTATCTACGACCCGGCCTGCGGAACGGGAGGTATGCTTTCTGTCGCTGAAAACTATATCCGCTCGCTTAACCGTGATGCCCAGCCTCACCTCTATGGTCAGGACTGGAACGATGAGGCATGGGCTGTCTGCCGCGCTGATATGCTTATCAAGGGGGAAGAAGCCGACAATATCAAACCGGACTGCACTTTTGAAAAGGACGGTTTCACCAAAGGAAAATTCGACTATATGCTTGCAAATCCTCCATTCGGGGTGGAATGGAAACAGCAGGCAAAGACCATTAAAAAAGAGCATGACAGTCTCGGTTACGATGGCCGTTTCGGAGCGGGGCTGCCTCGTATCAATGATGGTTCATTACTATTCCTGCAGCACATGATATCAAAAATGCGTTCGCCCGCTGATGGCGGCAGCCGTATAGGGATTGTTTTTAACGGTTCACCTCTGTTTACTGGAGACGCCGGCAGCGGAGAATCAGAAATCCGCCGCTGGATAATCGAAAATGACTGGCTGGAAGCGATTGTCGCACTGCCTGACCAGCTATTTTACAATACCGGCATTTCCACATATATATGGATAGTTACTAATCGCAAGGAAAAACGCCGCAAGGGAAAGATTCAGCTTATTGACGCTCGTAAGTTCTATATAAAAATGCGTAAGAGCCTCGGCAACAAGCGTAACCAGATCGGTGACGGCGAAGAAAATCGTCCCAACCAGATAGCCGACATAACCAAAATTTATGGTAATTTCAAACACGATGAAACCCGCACTATTGAAATCGACGGTGTCAAGAAAACTGTAATCGTCTCGAAGATTTTCGATAATGCCGATTTTGGCTATAACAAAATCACTGTGGAACGGCTTTTGTTGGATGATAAAGGAAAACCTGTCCTTGCGACAAAGGGCAAAAACAAAGGAAAGCCAGAACCCGACAGCAGCCTGCGAGATACCGAGAATGTTTCACTCAAAGAGAAGATAGATGATTATTTCAAACGCGAAGTGCTGCCCCATGTCCCAGATGCATGGATAGACCATGATAAGACCAAGGTAGGTTATGAAATTCCTCTTAATCGCCATTTTTACCGCTATGAGCCGCCGCGACCATTGGAAGATATTGAAGCGGATATAAAGGGACTTGAGCTGGGTATCATTAAAATGTTACGAGAGGTTACAAAATGAGTAAACCCAAACCGGTTGTTATTGCCATTTGTTACGATTTTGATGGAACATTATCTCCTGGAAATATGCAGGAATACAACTATATTCCCAGCCTCAATATCAAACCAGCAGATTTCTGGTCACAAGCCGAGCAACACGCAAAAGATCAGGATGCGGATGCGATACTTGCCTATATGAATCTCATGCTCGAAAAAGCTACGCGATCCAGCGGCGTTCGAGTGACCCGAAAGGCGTTTGTTGATTACGGCGAACAAGTTGAATTGTTTGCGGGTGTTCCGGACTGGTTTGACCGCATTACTGAATATGGCAAGAAAAATGGAGCCAAGGTCGAACATTTCATTATCTCGTCTGGCATCAAGGAGATGATTGAAGGCACAAAAATTGCAAGAAAATTCAAAAAGATATATGCGTCTTCCTTTATGTACGACCAACATGATGTGGCATATTGGCCAGCGCATGCAATTAACTATACTACAAAGACTCAATTTCTTTTTCGTATCAACAAAGGCTTGCTGGATACATGGGATAATTCCAAGATTAATTCCTATGTAGAAAAAAGTAAACGACCCGTACCATTTACCCGCATGGTGTATATAGGGGATGGTTCAACAGATATTCCATGCATGAAGTTGGTTAAGGATCAAGGCGGCTACTCAATTGCGGTATACAAACCGTCTTCACGACGAAAAAAGTCCGCGGAAAAATTGTTGAAGGAAGATAGGGTGAACTTTGTTGCCTCTGCAGATTACACGGAAGGAAGCTCTATTGACCTACAGGTTAAGGCCGTTATCACTAAAATGCTCGCTGAACACGTGGTAGCAAAGGGGCCTCGGACTATAAAACCGAAAGCACAAGAGAATGACATGTCTGCTATACAAGCTGAGGAACCGAAGGAATGATACGCAAGCCATATCCCCAATATAAACCATCCTGCATAGAATGGCTCGGCGATGTGCCTGAGCATTGGGAAGTCAAGCGAACTCGTTTTATGCTTTCAATGAATCCGACCAAACAAGAAATAGCTCACTTACCTGCCGAAACAGAAGTTTCGTTTTTGCCGATGGAAGCCGTGGGTGATGACGGTAACCTTAATTTGGAAACATCTCGACCAATTTCAGAAGTTAGCTCCGGTTATACATATTTTGCCGAAGATGATGTGACATTTGCTAAGATAACTCCTTGTTTTGAAAATGGCAAAGGGGCAATAATGCGGAACCTCTGCAATCGTTATGGATTTGGCACGACTGAATTGACCGTCTTACGAACAGATTCAAAGGTCAGCAAAGAATATCTGTATTATTTAACCATCTCACGCGAGTTTAGGAAAAACGGTGCAGCATGGATGTATGGTGCTGGCGGCCAAAAGCGTGTGCCTGATGATTTCGTAAAAGAATTTCGATTTTCTTGGCCACCCCTCTCCGAACAAGAGGTTATTGCCGCATTCTTGGACAATGAGACGCAGCGGATTGATACGCTGGTGGCAAAGAAAAAGCGGCTGGTGGAATTACTTAAAGAAAAACGCACGGCCCTGATCTCCCATGCTGTCACCAAAGGACTTAAACCATCGGCCAAGATGAAACCATCCGGCGTGGATTGGCTTGGCAATGTGCCTGAACATTGGAAAGTTATTTCCATAAAACGTGTGGTTGCAATTCCTGTTACAGATGGGCCGCACGAGACACCTGAAATTCTCGATGATGGAATCCCTTTTATATCAGCAGAAGCTATACGAGACAACCATATTGATTTTGAAAGAAAAAGAGGCTTCATTTCGCTGGAAGATCATCAACGTTACAGCCAGAAATATAAGCCAAAGCGAGACGATGTTTACATGATTAAATCTGGCGCAACCACTGGCAATTTGGCCATTGTTGAAACAGATGATGAGTTTAATATTTGGTCGCCTTTGGCCGTCATTCGCGCCAACCGCACCATTACATTTCCGCGATACATATTGTATGCCATGAACTCTAAGGAGTTTCAAACCTCCGTTCAGTTGTTCTGGAGTTATGGCACGCAGCAGAACATTGGGATGAATGTTATTGAAAACTTACCTCTCCCAGTGCCGCCCCTCCCCGAACAGGAGGCCATTGCAGACTTTTTAGATCGCGAGACGGGCAAGATTGATGCTTTAATCAATAAGGTGGAAACAGCCATTGAAAAATTAGCTGAATACCGCACGGCGATCATTTCCGCAGCGGTGACAGGAAAAATTGATGTAAGAGAGGTAGTTGCATGAGCACAGACAAATCACAGGAATATCTGGCTGGTTTGGTCGAGGAACTTTGCAAGCTGCCCAATGAGGTCAGTTGGGTCGAGTTCAAGGAGAATATTGCAAATCCGGATGAAATCGGCGAATATCTTTCGGCGTTGAGCAATGCGGCTGCTCTGAGCGGCAAAGCGAACGCTTATCTTGTTTGGGGTATCCGCGACGGCACACATGACGTAGTGGGCACGGCTTTTAAACCAAGTCGAACCAAGAAGGGCAACGAAGATTTAGAAAACTGGCTGCTGCGTCTGCTGAACCCACGTCTGCATTTTCGATTCTATTCGTTCGATTTTAAGGATAAGCCGCTGGTGCTGCTGGAGATTCCGCGGGCCACAGGCAAACCGACCCAATTTTCCGGGACAGAGTTTATCCGTGTTGCGTCTTATCGAAAGAAGCTCAAAGATAATCCGCAACTCGAACGGAGTCTGTGGCGAATTTTCGAGACGATACCCTTCGAGGAATTGAAGGCGATGGAGCGGGCCGATACAGAGAAGGTACTTATGCTGCTTGATTATCCCAGCTACTTTGATCTGTTGTCGCAACCGCTGCCAGCCGACAGGGACAAGATCCTTGCCCGTCTTTGTGAAGATCAGTTGATCGTGACCAATCCCGCAGGCGGCTGGGACATAACCAATCTTGGCGGGATTCTTTTTGCGAAAAATTTGGATGCATTCAAAGGGCTGAGCCGCAAAGCGGTGCGCGTAATTGTGTATGAAGGCAAGGGCCGTCTAAAAACTGTCCGTGAACAGGATGGACGTAAGGGCTATGCGTCAGGGTTTGAAGGATTGATAGATTTTGTGAATGCATTGCTTCCTCGCAACGAAGTTGTCGGCAAGGCGTTGCGGAAGGATGTGCCGATGTATCCTGAACCTGCTATTCGTGAATTGGTAGTGAATGCTCTGATACATCAGGATTTTTCAGTTACCGGCAGCGGGCCGATGATCGAGATTTTTACAGACCGAATGGAAATAACAAACCCCGGTTTGCCGCTGGTTAAGACGGAGCGTTTTCTTGATACTCCGCCGCGATCCCGCAATGAAACGCTGGCGTCACTTATGCGCCGTGCCGGCATCTGCGAGGAACGAGGAAGCGGGGTTGACAAGGTTGTGTTTCAAACGGAGTACTATCAGTTGCCGGCTCCGATTTTCGAAACGGCGGAGAATTGTACGCGAGCGGTACTTTTTTCGCACAAGGAATTGAATGATATGGATAGGGCGGATCGTGTTCGAGCCTGCTATCTGCACTCTTGTCTGCGTTTTGTTGAGCGTGACCCAATGACTAATTCAAGCCTGAGAGTGCGGTTTGGAATTGAAGAGCGTAACAGCGCCATTGCGTCCCGTATTATCCGTGATGCGATGGAAGAAAAACTGATCAGACCTTACGACCCTGATCAAGGTAAAAAATACGCTAAATATGTACCATTTTGGGCGTGAACGGCTTAGAAAATCTTATTTGACGGTTATTTGATAAGACGAGGCGATCCGAGTGTTTGTGTTAAAAGTTAAGTATCGTAAAGCCTTTAGAAGTAATAAGTTATAGATTTTGAAAACCTTTTATCTTATTTGATGGTTATTTGATTATTATGAAAGCAACAACCGAAAAGGCGTTTGAAGCGTACATTCAGGAAACCATGGCGGACCGCGGCTGGGTTACCGGGTCAAACCTGCTTTGGGATAAGCAGAGGGCTATTTTTCCGGAATATGTGCTGGCCTTTATCCGGTCCACGCAGTCCGAGCTTTGGTCACAGATGGAAACGCTGCACGGCAGTGAACTTTCGGCCAAACTTATTGAGACACTGGCCAAAGAACGCGATATAAAAGGAACGCTTCAAGTCATCCGGCATGGGTTTAAGTTTTATGGCAGGACATTCAAGCTGGCATTCTTTAAGCCAGCACATGGGTTGAACAAAGACACGGTGGAATTATTCAATAAAAATACCCTGCATGTTACGCGGCAGGTTGCCTGCCATTTAAACGACGACTGTACGGTCGATATGGTGCTATCTCTGAACGGCATTCCCATTGTAACAATGGAGTTAAAAAACCCCGCAACAGGTCAAAACTGGAAACATGCCGTGACGCAATATAAAAATGACCGTGACCCGCGTTCACCGCTTTTTTGGTTTAAGCGGGGGGCGGTGGTACATTTTGCCGTTGATCCGAATGAAGTTCATATGACAACCCGGCTGAGCGGCGTAAAAACATTCTTTCTGCCATTTAATCGCGGAAGCAACCCGGGCCAGATACAATGCGGGGCCGGCAATCCGCAGCATCCGTCCGGACACAGAACAGGCTATCTTTGGGAAGATATTCTGGAACGTGAGAGTTTTATCGATATTGTGGGTAATTTCATCTTTCTGGAAACGGTGGAAGAAACGGTTGATGACGGCAATGGCGGCAGGAAAAAGATTACGAGGGAGACCATGGTCTTTCCCAGATTCCACCAGTTGGATTCAGTGCGAAAACTCGTCGCTGCGGCGAAAAAAGAAAAGGCTGGCAATAATTACCTGATCCAGCATTCCGCGGGCAGCGGAAAGACAAATAGTATTTCATGGCTTTCGCATCGTTTATCGAGTCTGCATACCGAAGCGGAAGAAAAGGTTTTTGATTGCGTTGTGGTGATTACCGACCGCAAGGTCCTGGATAAACAGCTTCAGGACGCTATTTACCAAATCGAACATGCGCAGGGCGTGGTCAAGCCCATTGATGAAGATTCAAAACAGCTTGCCAAGGCTATGGTGGATGGTACGAAAATTGTTATTACGACATTGCAGAAGTTTCCGTTTGTTCTGAACGGTCTTTTGCATATTGCCGGTGCGGAGAACATCGATAATCCTGATGAAGCGTCTATTGCACAGGCTAACGAATGGCAGGAAAAGATTGCCGAACGTAAATATGCGGTTATCGTTGATGAGGCGCACTCAAGTCAGACCGGTGAAACAGCCCGTGAACTCAAGCGGATTCTGGGAGCGGGTACGGCGCAGGGTGCTGAAGAAACGGAACTGGACTGGGAGGATGGTCTCAATAAAGTTATGGAATCACGGGGAAGGCAAAAAAATTTAAGCTTCTTTGCTTTTACCGCTACACCGAAAGGAAAGACAATTGAGCTATTCGGTCGTACCGGTTCGAGCGGAAAGCCGGAGTCATTCCATACTTATTCCATGAAACAGGCGATCGAAGAAAAGTTTATTTTAGATGTTCTAAAAAGGTACACCACATATAAAACCTATTTTAAGTTGTTAAAGGCGGCGGAAGACGATCCCAAAATGCCCAAGAAAAAAGCAGCCAAAAAATTGGCTAAGTTTATGATGCTTCATCCGCATAATATTGAGCAGAAGACCGAGATTATCATTGAACATTTTCGCAGGTCTGTCAGAAATAAGCTCGGCGGCAGGGGCAAGGCGATGGTTGTAACGGGTTCGCGGCTGCATGCGGTGCGTTATATGCTCTCGTTTCAAAAATATATCGCTGAGAACAGATACACCGATATCAGGCCCATGGTAGCGTTCAGCGGAACTGTAAAAGACCCTGATTCAGGCTTGGAATATACTGAGCCAGCCATGAATATCGATGTGATAACCGGGAAAAATATTTCCGAGACACAATTGCCGGAAAAATTTGACTCCTCCGATTATCAGGTGCTTTTGGTTGCGAACAAATATCAAACCGGTTTCGACCAACCGCTGCTGTGCGCTATGTATGTGGATAAACGGCTGGACGGTGTGCAAGCTGTCCAGACTCTTTCACGGCTGAACAGAACCAGTCCCGGCAAAGAGCCTCCATTTGTGCTGGATTTTGTCAATGAGGCCGAAGATATTTATCTTGCTTTTAAGCCCTATTATGACGTTACCACCTTGCAGGAGCCTTCTGACCCCAATCATCTGGAAGTGCTTAAACACGAACTGAATGCTATGCAGGTTTATCATTGGTCGGAGGTTGAAGCTTTTGCACATATATTTTACCTTCCGCAGCACAAACAAAATCCTTCTGACCATGCGAGGATGGAAAAACATATTCAACCGGCGGCGGACCGATTCAAGAAGCTGAAAGAAGAGGAGAAGGAAACTTTTTATGAAAAGATTACGGCGTACGTTAGTTTCTATTCGTTTATCAGCCAGATTATTCCTTATTCGGATGCCGAACTGGAAATTCTGTATAGTTTCGGACGCTATCTTGTTAGCCATCTTGATTTGAATGGTAATACCGGCAATCCACATCCCGAGAAGGAAGTGGAACTTCAATATTATCGCATCGAAAAGATTATGTCCGGTTCGATCGATATGGATAAAGGCCAGTCTGACGGAGTGAAAAGCCCAACCGCTGTCGGTACCGGTAAAGCAACGGATGAGGATAAGCCGCTTTCGGAAATCATCGAAACTCTAAATGAACGTTTCGGCACCGACTTTTCAGAAGAAGATAGGCTGTTCTTTGAGCAGATTAAAGAGAAGGCATGTAAGGATGAGCGGGTTATTCAGACTGCACTGGCCAACTCACTGGATAAGTTCGAGCTTGGAATTAGTAAGATTATTGAATCGCTTATGATGCAAAGAATATCGGAAAACGATGGCATTGTTACTCGGTATATGGATGATACTGATTTTCAGAAAGCCATTTTTCCGATTCTTGCCAAGGAGATTTACAATACTGTTGGTTTGTCTGAGCGATAAATATCTTATGAACTTTGGGTATTGAGTTAAGCGTGAATTTTGATTAAGCACAATCAGGAAGCTGCGGGCTAACCTTATATACCGAACTACACTATAACTGTGCAGTTTATGCGTTAGCAGCACTGGATTTCAATCTTAACTATTTTGAATTTGTTTTCACTTTCAAGTGGTAGGAAAGATTTATAAAGCGCCTTTGCTTTTTATAGCCCAGGAAGCGGATTGAATAGCCGATTTAGCAGTGGCTCTTTTATTTACAGATAGATATACAAATAGATAACCCATACGATCGACTTGACGTGTAAACTGAACACTGTCTCCTCTTTTTTGCATTCTTATTTTGCTGTCATACGCTATTATTATCGTAGCGTTGGCATAACTGTTAAATTGCTGGGCCTGCCGGTCGATTAACCGATAGTTTACGCGTCGACCAAAGTTTTCACGTAGGTTTTTCCTCATCGGCCAATGCCAATTTTTCTCTGTAATTTCCACGCTTCAAAAATAGTCGATTGACCGATAGTTTATACGTCGACTAAAGTTTTCACGTGAGTCTGTCCCTTGGCCGACAGCTGCAACCTTCTGATCTTGCCAGATGTGGTAGTTTCAACTTCGTCAGTAATCAGGTTTTTCTCACATAAAGAAGCCTTTAATTTCTGGCCCTGACGCACGGAAATTTCCAGTCTTTTGTACCTTGCGGCGATACCCGAATCCGGGAATTTTTCAATATCAAGCAAAAAGGCATTTTCCAATTCTTGTGCGTGATCAGTTTTTTCTTCGTGTATGGGATCTTGGCTGTTTTCCCAGTTTAACCGAAAATCTTCTTCAGCCAAAGCCGGAGCGATTTTTTGCATATGCTCTTTTACATGCTGGTCGGTAATTGTAGCTTTTTTAATCTCAAATAGCGGCAGGCTTACTTGAAACGGCTTTGCTATCCTGCCCTGAAGTTTTACCACAGCCTGGCCAACTTCCAGGCTTCCGAGTATATCCTTTTCCCTGTCCAACAGCATGCACTGGGCCATGGCGTTGATGTCTGTCTTGTGCTTGAGATTCATACAAATCGTTGTGTAAGTGTTTCCAAGAGCATAGAGTGAAATTTTGCTGGGGTGCTGGTCAAGTAGTATTAGACTTTCACCAAATTCTCTGATCTCCCTGAATATGATATCCATCACAGATTGACCTCCGACAAGAGATCTTCTCTCGTCACTCAAGATATGGTGAGCCTCTTCAATAATGATGGCATGCTTAAAATCCTCTCTTCTTTCTTCTGCCATTCTTTTGTGGTGCAAGTATAATAATGAGGCTTGAATGAAAAACGTTTTATCTGATTGAGTAAGGGCATCGAGTTCTAAAATAACATTCTTATCAAGTATATGATCAATGCTTTTGTTATTATTTGAATTAACCAGTTTATCCATATCACCAAAGCAAAGTGTTGCCAAAGCCCTTAATGTTGAAGACAACCAACCAGACTCTCTGCCACGAGTGTCCATATTCCTTGCTTTGTTTAAGACATCCTGAAAAGTAGGCCATTTTTCAACAGTGCCATCATATACGCCTTTTTCCTCATAGACAGCATCAACCGCCTGCTGAAGTAAAAATAAGCATCCATTTCCCAGACAATATGAATGAGCAAGCACTTCATTTAGCTTTTTCAGCCAGGTTTTCGGGTCTGTGCCCTGTGGTGGAATCAGGGGATTAAATCTAAAGGGTGCTATGTTTCTACCGAGGGTATAAACTTCAACATCGGCAAATTCTGGCAATGAAAGCAAATCTCTGTAGTTTCTCTTCCAGTCAAATAACAAAAATGGTTTTCCTCTTTGTTTGAGCTGCTGAAGTATTAAAAAGCCAACATTGGTTTTACCAGCTCCTGACCGGCCTAATATTGCCATATGCTGTATCCATTCATCCTCTCTTAGGCCAAATGGATAGAGTTTTTTATCGCAATAAACAACATCGCCGATATGGTATTCACCGGAAGCGGCTTTTTCTGATGGCGGCAGAAGATTAATATCGCTTTGGCTAAGTGTGACAGGCATGTATTTTGCCTGTAATAACTGTAAATAGTGCTCGATCTGCTTTTGACCGTCTTCGTCTTCAGCCATATAGGCCTGATAAATCTTATCAACATCTTCGCCTAAAATGGGCTTTAATTTCATACACAGCTGGCGGATGTTGGATAAATTAGTATTTTCCGGCATCGCCAAAGACCTCCACCCCTGAAAATATAGAGTATCTGTTCTTTGCGGCGCTATATTCACCAGCCCCTTCAAATAGCTTCTCTCGTAATTCCACTGTGTCCTTCCAGAAGGCAAGTTCTTCATCCCTTCGTTGCTGATCAAGCTGAAGCAGCAGGCCTTCAAGGCTTGAAAGACGCCTTGCGTTCTCAGGGATATTGTTTATTTTTACGCCGAAAAGTTCCTCCTGGGTTTTTATATGGCTGTGCTCGATTTCATCGAGGTGCTGTTTATGGAGCTTGCATCTTTCATAAAAAAGGTTTGAGGTGTGCTTTAGATTTGTATATTGGATCTGTTTCTGGTCGCCAAAAACTCTTTCCGCTATGGTTTTATAAGAATCTGGATTCGGTTTTGAAAAAGCGGACTGCAGAAGTTTGGCGTCGAATCGGAATTTTTCAAAGTAGCTCTTTTGCGGCCATTGCAGAAATAGCGGATAATATGGTTTTACCTGCGGCAGGGAGTACCGACTCTGCTCGGCATACAATTTCCGCAGTTCATAAGTTTTATTGGGCATCATTTTTTTATTGTGATTTGTAACTATTCAGTAGTAATCTATGGAATTAGAAGTTTATAAACTTTACGGTTTTAATAATATCGCGGCCCAAAGCAGCGGAGAACAGAATTCATTCAAATCTCATCTTCCATACGGTATCCAGTATTCCCGGATCAAAGGTAAGCTGGATACGATTCGTATAGCTTCTATCGACCTTGGTGGAGATAAGTAAGATCAATCCGAGGCTTTGCAGATAAGATAAATTAGAATAAAAATGCACGTAGCTGAACGCCTCTTCATTAAAATTTGCGCTTGTTTTCTTATAGACCTGGTAAATCTCTTTTACGTAGCCCGACGATTGGGATTGTGCGGCCTTCAAGATCAAGAGGTTCTTATCGTTTAAATCTTTTACTACATCAAAGATAATATCCTTCCTCGCCTTTTCAAAGTGATCGGTCAACGCCTCATCCGGTTCCAGCGCCCAAAGATATAAAGTCTTTAAGGCGATCCTTACATCAGAATTTGTATTTTTGGCTGTCAGGGCGGCGATTTCACTGATAACGGTCTTTGGTATTGAAACAAGGCCTGTTTTGGCCCTGTCGGTTAGTATTTGTTCAATATCCATTGCGTTATAGCTGGAAAAGTGAATGATCTCAGGCTGTAAGGTCGACATGATCGACTCATCGAGACAGGCTGTAAACTTTGGGTTATTACTCAGCAATACCGCCATATAATTGTTGGTCGACCGACTAAGCAGGTACAAAATATCCTTGTGACGGTCCTTTTCACTGAGTAAATCCACCTCATCTAAAATAAATACGGTCTTTTTGTGATGGATGTCAGTGAATCGTTCCCACAGTTCATGAAGACCTACTCCTCTTGGCACCAGACCTAATAGATTAGCAAGTATCTTAAAGCTGGTATTATGCTGGCGGCAGTTGCTGTAAACAAAATTCAGCTGGTTTGACAGTAATTTCATAAGATATCTGGCTATAACGCTTTTACCGCAGCCTCTTGAACCGAGTATCAAACAATTATTGGCTATCCCTGTCTGGCTGTAGCGCAAAAGGGCGTCAATTACAGGTTTGACCTCTTTTCTCATTAAGGGTTTGTCGGGTATGTAATTGAAATCAAAGACGCCGAAATCTTTGATCCGCTGCCCGCTTTTTTCGAGTTGACGTTGCTTATCTGAGAGGTATTGTTCGATATCCATAATACGTGTAAACCTTACCGAACATATAAAGCGCACCGGGTTTATAAATCTATCGGTTGATCTATAAACCGTACCGTACGCATAAACCTGCCAAAGAAATTGTTTAATATGCAAAAAGCCTTCATGTCACGGGCATAGCAGGATATTCGGTTCAGCGAACATGAGGTAACTGTATATGAGTGTTAATACCGCGGGAAAATGATAATAATGATTATAGAACCGGTTTAATCGGATTGGTCGGCCCGATTAGTCAGGTATTTTTCTATTTTCAGGCCGTCTTTAAGCCTGAATCTGCCTCTTTGGTCGTTATCTATGGTTTTTTGAAATAAATCGGCCTTCATATTTATGTTATGCATCTGATTTTTTACGGTGGTGGGTGCCTTATTTAACATCTTCGCCAGATCCCTATAGGATAATGCCATATCCTGATGATCAAAGAAAGCCGCAAGTATCCTTTTTTCCTGGTTTGAGAACCGGTTTATATCGAATTTCTGAGGTACAGAACTAATCGACCGAACAGGCATAGTCGATTGATTTAGGCGGCCAGACGGACTAATAGTCGCTATAGTCTGACTGGTCGGATTGTTTCCCACAAGCTGTTCGAGCCGCTGACTGTGTTTTTTCAATAAAATTGAATTTTCGCCGATATCCTGGTCGTGCCTGCGTAAGATGATATTTATCATGCCAAGCTCGGATTTTATGCCTTTTATATCCTCTTCAAACAGTGCCGCATTGTTTTTGCGAATAGCGCTGATTTTTCGGGACCTGCGTTTAGTCGTTCGTTTCCTCTTTTTTCTAAACAAATCAAATAATCCCATTTTTCAAAATCAATACACCCGCACATCCGTACCAAGGTAATAAAGCTGACAGTAAAGCTTATCGAGTTCTTTTACTATAGAGACTCGTTTGGCAATATGATGGTTGGTTCTTAAAATATGATCAATTTGGGCCGAGAGCGATAAAAAGTTGCTGTAATTGCTCGAAACCTGCTGCGGTGTATCGTCGCTGAAAACAAGCCGCGTTGATGGATTGCGGCTGTTTTCAAAGGCTTTTAGTTTCTGCCATTGGAGCAGGGCTTTCATCTCGGAGAGGATTGTTTTTAACTGTGAAAGTTTTTCCGAAAGTTCTTTTTCAATATGCATGAAAAAGTAAGGGTGTTAAACTATAAAAACCTTGCTATTTTCACATGTACATATCATCATGATCTTCCAGATCGTCCCAGCTAAGTTCCTCGGGGTCATAGACTGAATTACCGCTTGATTCAGTGCCGGTCTGGTATTCATGGATATGGTCAAGTATACGATTTACGACCCTTCTTATGGCACGGGTGTTCTCGCAGATCTCTTCCAAAAGCTCATATTTTTTTTGTTCGTAGTTTTTTTCTTCTGATGTCATTGTGAAATGATAACGAGACCGGGGTATTTAAATTTTATTCCTCTCGAATATACTGCGTTTGAGAATATATTTTGTCAAATCAACAATCAATGCCATATCTCATAAACGTATCGAACTCGGGAATTTTGAGCCAATTGATGGAAAAGGTGGCCATCGGCTTGAACATACTATTGCCGTTGCGAGTGCGCAGGATTATATATACCTTAGACTTGTAGGATTGCCATAAAAGGCAAACGGCTTTAATAGCTGTTGTCCGGTATGTAGCTTTTATAGTATGAAAGTGTAGAAAGTATTGCCATAAAATGATTTACGTCGAATCAAAAAATTATAGCCAGCATTGTGCCGATTTGAGCTATTGCAATATTGTAAGCGGTATCTTGCAAAATTGTCTATAATAATATAACTTTCTAATAATGGCAAAAAATAAGAAACAACCAAAGACCAAAAAAGACGGGCAATGGATTGAGGCAAAAAGCAAATGCCGCCTCAATAGCGATGATATCCGAATTGCTAAGGAAATGGGCCTAAATCCTCTGAGTCTTATCAAGAATATTCCATCCAAAAGTCAGCCGTGGAAATCGTCCGTGAAGGACTGGCTTCATGAGATGTATGAAAAGCGGCAGGAAAACGCTGCAAAAAAGAAGGCCCGCAAAGAACGAGCAACAAAAACTATACCTGCGGTTAACGACAAACCGTTGACTCAGAAAGTTGCAGCATATATAGATGAAGATATGGCATTTGAAGATACGGATGATTTTCCAAATTCCCGGTATATTTGCCAGGAAGATAAATTAATGTTGAACCGTCAGGAGCAGTTTCGCATTGCTGCTAAATATGTCGCCGACGGTCTTTCAAGTATTCCTGAGGTCAATAAGGTAGTTCTTTTCGGCTCGGTAGCCGCTCCTTTGGAAAAAGAGGTGCCTCGGTTTCGCAAATTTCGACGGGCAGGTATTGCCGTCAGCCATGAATGCAAAGACGTCGATATGGCTGTATGGGTTTCAGATTTAACTTGCCTGAGAGTTCTCCAAAAAGTGCGTTCACAGGCTTTGAATAAATTGCTTGCGGAAAAACAGATCGGTGTGGCACATCATCAGGTCGATATTTTCATTATGGAACCCAAAACAAACCGCTATTTGGGCCGCCTTTGTATCTTTGGTTTCTGCCCAAAGGGAAAGGATAGATGCTGTGTTGACGGGTGTGGAAAGCCCATGCTCCTGAAACAGCACGAGGATTTCATATTTGACGCAACGGTTTTGGATGATCCGGCAAATACGTTTTTCTTTGAACGCTGATCTTGAAATCACACTCTTCCAAATCACCACTTTTTTGATGCGATCATCGTTTATCTTTATGCTTGCTTAATCTGGATCGCTTTTGACAACCACGCCTTCAATAAAGTGCTGCTGGTGGGCTTTTTGCCCGTCAATAATTGGGTGTAATATTGAATAAGAGACCCTCCATCTCTGATTCGGCTCAACAAACAGGGTGACTGTTTTGGTATTGATGCGGATGACCTTGCCCCGTCGATTGTTGTTGGCTCTGTCTTTAAAACCGACAATATCCCCGATACATATCTCATTGCGGTCAATGCCAGCGGCCTTATCCATACGGCAGATGTCTACCGGAATATCTTCAACATTGATCATATAGTATGGTATTGTCCAGCGTTTGAGGTCATGTTTGTTTTGGACAGACACTCGGGTTCTTTTTATCTCAAGTACCTCCGCTTCGATCAGTCGGTTTTCTTCACTGACGAAATAGCGGATCGTGTCGCCGATTTTGATCAGTCGTTTTATTTTTTTGATGCATTCCGGATTGTCCAATTCTCTGCTGATTGCAGACTGGAGCCGGTATAGATCGAATAATGAAGCGTTGTCCAGTTCGGTCATAATTGCTGAAAAGTCCATTTTCTGATTCCATTCGTCATTATATCATCATTGAAATTGTATGGATTATAATTTGTATATATGCTATCGGTCAAGGGCAACTTTGACGCCTTAGGGATATTCATCTGGATCAAGCGAAAGTCAAACCGCCTAATAGAGGTCGGTTTTTTCAAAAATATGGTACTTGCGTTTCTTTGAAATCTTTTTCCCACAGCCTTTTTCGGTTGCGGTTTTTTTTTCATCATATAGCGGTAGATTTACAAAAAATTGATTTCAAAATTGGAAAAGTATGGTATAATGTTTTTGCAATATTGGTTCTATGGGAGTAGTGGATCATGAATGCCATAAATAAAAACAGCCAACAGACCTGTCACGAGTTAATGACTACTTTCTTCAAAAAGTTCCCCAATCACGCCTTGCAGGTTCAGGCATTCCATCTTCTGGGATGCTTTCGTGATTTCAAAATGCCTATGTCGGGGCATCCGGGAGGTTGGGCTGGAGGAATCATCTATGCATTGTCAAATAGATACAAACGAGCATGCGGAATTCCGGGTTTTCTCAACAAAGAGTGTGAAGAGTTCTTTGGTGTTTCGATGAGTACGATCTATAAAAGATCGTGGATGATTCGAAGAATGCTTGATTTTGAATCGCTCCTGCCTGTATTGAATCCAGAGTCATAAGATCGAATGTCTTCTCGAAAAAGGTCACCGTATTGATTGTCCGATGACATTTTTGCAGAGCTACCGCTAAGTGGTGGGAAAAAACGCGGCCAGAAAAAGCGGCCGCGTAGTAAACAATCACCCGTGCAACGGGAAAAATATAATCCTTTTTTCGTCTGGGTCGAGCCTCAGGCAAAATTCAGGGTTTTCTGACAGACATAGGCAAAAACTCATTACCTTCTTCATCTTTTGACAGCCATACCTAGCGTGAGTTTACTATGACAGGATGGTTTCTCTGGAGTAAGTACCTATTTACAATATAGTTAGAGCAATTTTGCTTGTATACACTGAAACAAATGCTACTGTTGCCAAAACAAAACGACCGATAATATAAGAGTCACATTATTTTACGAAGGACGAGGTTTTTGTTGGTGTATACATTCGCCAAGGCCATAACTTCTTGAAAACCAAGGAATTGTCGCCTAAAAATGGCTTGCCTGTAGTAAACTCACGCTAGTAGTCATCTCCTGCCTCATTTCCGATTTCATTCAAAAGCTTTTTCAATGCACCAATATTCATAATCGGTTGTTTTGCCATGTTATTAACCTCCAATAGGTTCCAGTACTTTAATAGTTTTAGGCACAAGAATTTCTTCTTCGGTAATGCGATAATTGCGGCATAGAGAAATATACTTCGCCGCAATTTCATCTGATAATTTGTCAAAATTCTGCACCAGTTCAACACGTTCTCGAAGTTCGGTAAGTGACCAATTTCTAAAATTCTCGCACATATCAATTTCCCTACCGGACCAGGTAAATACCTGCATATGCGTTTGTTTGAAATTAACTCTGGCCTTTGCCTCGCACCTGCCGCAGATACCAACTTGCCCCTCGGCAGCAACCTGATAGTTCTTCTGACCGCAGTGAGTGCAATAGCTTTTATAGCCGCTTTCGCGTATGCCGCCTCTGTAAAGAATGATATATCCTCCACTTCTGCCGTTAATTCCTGCCTGCCAGAGCCAGTTGTGCCTTCTTCCAAACTCTTCCAACAGGTCACTCAACTTTTCCTGCCATTGTGCGAGTTCGAACATCTGCCACCATATGTCATCACTGATATCCGGTGGTTTGTCAATATTGTACAGTTTGATATTATTGGCGTAGCTTGTGGAATTGTTCCAGCTGTTGGCGGTATGATACTTCAAATGCTTTTTCAGAAACGCTGTCATCTCACCGCGTTTTTCGATATTCACTTCTTTGTAATACATTGTTTCACCTCATAAATTTTAGTCCATAATTAAAGCGCCTTTTTTGATTGCCTCACCGATATTGGAATACTCACTGTCAAGTATCTGTGCCTCAGTTAATTCCTGCTCGCTGTCATCAATGAGATTCCAAACAAAAAAACTGTTATCATCGGGGAAGAACCTGATATGCTTAGAACTTTTCAGACCGTAATTCAGCAGGATGAAACAATCCAGTCCGTTCTTTGCCAGCTCTTTTAGCTGTTTGATTGTTTTTATGCGTTTGTGTTTAGTTTTTTGCTTTGTCATATTTAAATCTCCAATAAAAAAGGCTTAGCGATAGCCAAATACCGCCGTCGCTAAGCTTTGGTTAAAATTAACAATTCCCCACATTTAACTCCGAAGCCAATAGATTCACCTGAATATCAGTATCAACCAGCAAAAGCCGAAGATACTTGGTGAACTGGGCCAGCATGAATCCTGCCGCGATATTGGCGCAATATATCGTGCTTTTTGCGGTGCATGTCCCTCTATGAGCTTCTTCGGCGGTAAACAGTGTCTGTGGATAGTATTGTCTGCCTTTTTCGTCACAGGCTGTAATAACCCGCAGTACTTCAGCCGCCATCCTGCCGTCGCAGAAAAATGAAACTTTATCTTTGACGATATCCCAGATATGTTTTCGTGTCTCGATTTTATCGACACAACAAAAAACCGTATTGCCGGTTACAATGCTTCTCTTAAACCGGTCAGGGATTAGCTTAATTTCGAGGCTGCTGTTTATCTTCCAGCAAATTTCCGCGGTAGCGTCGATCTTTTTGCGTTCCAGGTCATCTTCAAAATAACCCTGGCTTGCCACATTGGATATTTCCACGCAGTCAAAATCTATCAACTGAATACGCGGTATTCCAATCGCGGCTAGTTGTAGTGCAACCTGTCTCCCAATAGCGCCGATGCCGATCACCGTTGCCGTGCATTCGGTAATTCTTTGGCGCGGAACAATATCAGATTGTCTGCTGAATCTGTCATCCATAAAACACCTCGCTTTCATATGCGTCCCAAAAATCGCTTCTGACGGCCAGTTCATCCATAAGGATTTCTCTTTCCACCGGGTCCATCTGTTCGATCTCAGAGAGCAGCTGGTCGCCTGTCAATTGAGTGTCGGAGCAGGTCTTCTCATTTCCGAAAAAGTCGGTATCACGGGCTTTAGGATTTTTATCCTGCTTTTCTATTTCGAAAAGAAATGTTGTATCCTGCTCGACATTATCTTTGTACTGCTTATGCCAACTGATAAAGTCAGTACCTGTAAATTCACAATCGTAATCGACGCATACCGGGATTTTAATATCACCGCCTGGGCCGACATTGAATCGCAGGTTGGCAAAAGTACTGCTGTCCTGAGCCAATATGAACATTACCGACCAGTCGCACTTCCCAAAGACTCTTTCAAATGTCTTTTCATCGGTACAGCTCGGTGCGGGTGAATCTCCAGGATGGGTATGCAGCCAAATCCTTGCGAATTGTTCAGGTTTCCTGCCGGCGTCAACCTGATCCTCGAAAAAATTGGCCACAGATTCGTCTTCAAAACAGACCGACACACCGGTGACTTTCTGTTTTACAAGGGCAAAATCCGTAACGAACAATAGATCATCGGCCTCTGTTATTCCAAAACCACCGACTTCATTGTCCGTTAGATCACGACAGAATAGTAGTTTTGCCCACGCCGTCGGACTGAATCGGAGCGTTGGCTTCTGGCTTTCCCGAAAGTTGTTCCTGTTCTTCATCTTCGTTTTCCTTTCTCTGCTCATGGCAGTTTTCGCATAAATTTTCTTCATTTAGACAATCCTTACAGAACTTTTCACTGCAATCTTCGCATATCGCTGTGCAGCTGCGGCAGACCGGTTCATTGCATGATGGACACTCATAAGCGCACCCAAGGCAGATCGTAACATCGCAGGATTGACAGCATGTACTGCAGTTGGGACAATAGTCGTGATCGCAATATTCACAGTAATAGCGTTCATCATCCGACATTGAACAGCCGCAGTCATAGCAGCAGAAACCTTGCCATTCACTGAGTGCGACGTATGGACTGTCGGCGTTATAGGTCTGCAGGATATTTACAACCAGCGTATAAAAGTCACAGAACCGGCCCTGTTCTATAGCGCTTTTGATAGCGTAATGGCCGTCGCCTTCACAGAGACACTGCGAACTTACATGCGGATGGGTAATATTGTCATCACTGCCCGCCGGATTTGGCTCTAACGCGATTACCCGATAGACAGCGCTGCTATAGAGTTTTGGTATCCAGCCAATGAAAAGCCTGATCTCGAACGGCCCCAGACAAATACCTTCCAGAGTAATGGGCTCGGTTGTTACTGAGAGAGTCTTTTCACTCGCATCGAAGGTTATCTGGCCGAACTCCTGCTCGGTCTGAATAAGCTCGGCATAGATATCGGATAGTTTTGGCAGCGCTGTTTCATCGGCGTTAATAAGCTCTTTGAATTTAGCAAGGTGATACGAAAAATCGCTGAGGTTTCTATTTACTCTCGATATGACCCTTTCGGCGCTATTTAGCCAGGATTTTCCAATGGCCGCAAAAAACAGGTGCGAATCTTTTGTCACATCGCGGCACTTACAGCTAATATTCTCGAAATCACTTTGGATCTGCCGAAGTTTTACCTTCTTAAGCTCGCTTAAGCCGTCCAGCAGCAGGTTTGACAGCCTGAAAAAATCTTTTTGTGTTTTCATAAAAATTTCCTTGCGCAAAAAAAGGCCTCCATCTATAATGAATACAGACAGAGGCCTTAAGTTGATATTTGCGGTTAGGCGGTCCGTTGAACCGATCAGCGGGCCGCTCCTTCGATCTTTACAGGTGTAATTGTTACGCGGTCATTTTCCTTCAAGATATAGTCCCTGGGAACCGGTTGTCGATTGACCCTGATAAGATAATCCGAGGCGTTTTCAGCAGACATTTTCTGCCTGAAGAGTTTTTCAACATTTGTGTTCTCTTCAACGTCGATAAAGTCGGCGAATCCACCGCCATCATTATTGATAAAAAGTATCCTCATTTTAATTTCCCTTTCAATTTTAAGTTGTCATTTTTTTTGTAATCATTTACTAAAAACTCAGCACTAAAAACTCAAAACTTATTATTGGGGAGGACTGCGTGCAGTGAATCTGGTTGTTTTCATAATTTTCCTTTCGATTAAAAAATTTAGAGATGTGTACTTACAGTTGGTTTGCTGCGGCACTGGTGTATCTGGCGATGGCGTCCTTTGCCTGCTGTATTTCCTCGATATCAGCGATATTTACCTGGTCGTCGAGCTTGTATAGCAGATCCATTGTATAGGAAGTTAACACTTTGCAGGCTTCCAGCAGCTTATCTGCCGAACGGGTAATCGCCGGTTTTCTCAAGTCATCAGGCAATTCTGCAATACTGTGCAATTCAATCTGTGTTCTTATCCACTTATCGAGAGTGGTATTTTGAACGCTTTTGATCCTTAGCCTGACACAGCCACAGATAAATTCAAACTCATCAGGATTGTCGGTGTTGTGATCCTGAAGGTCATCGCTATCGTCATACCACTGCCGAAAATAATCTCTTGCAATCTGGCTGGCATGTTTAGCGTTCCTGGCGGCGACGAGCTTGGTTTGAGAGTATTGCTGCTCGCCGTTGTATTCGGTCGCCTGGACCTCATAAAGTTTCATATGGTTTACATCCTGTTTTTCGTTTTGTTCGATAGCATCATAAAGAGCCTGCAATACCGATTCTACATCTTCTCTTACCCGCTCCATAACACGGATCGCGCCATCCATATTACCTTCGCCGCCTTCGACTATCTCAACAACTAAAAATGTGAACAGGCCGTCACCTATTGTTTCAGTTGTAACTTTTGCCAATAAAGTCTGTAGACTGCGGCAGTCTTTTTCAGGGTCGATGGGCAGAAGGTCGGCGTGTGGATACGCATCGTAAATTACGCGAGCGATATTGATTTGGTTTTTGGTCATGATCGTACCTTTCAAAATTTACATGGTTTTTGTTTTCAGTTACGAAGAACTGTTATTGTGCGGCTCTGCACGCATCCAGACAGGATTCGCTGCAAAACAAAAGATTTTTCCATTTAAAGGATTCTGCCTCTATCGTTTTGTTACACCAGTTGCATAAGTCGCGGAGGGTTTCTTTTGCCTTCTCAAGGTCAATTATCTGCGGATCCTGGCTGTTGATGTCATCGAAGATTATTAATCTGAGCCTGCCTTGCCAAATCTCAATGCCAATAGGAAAGCCTTCGCCATCGGGGGCGCATTTTTCGCCGTAGCCTTCGGGCCGGATCCAGATCTGGCCGCCTTCGGACAGAATGTTTACCTTTATCTCAACCGGAAGAGAGTCGGGACATTGTTCTTTAATTGGGTATGGGATTGTTTTTGTTTTACTTGATTTCATAAGCGTTCCTTTCCAAAATTGATATCGATACGTTAATCTCTTGACCGGCCAATGGTTTTTAACAGTTCATCGAGGATCTTTATTTCACCGGCAAACTGCCTTGACTGCTCGCCGCCGACATCGATACTCGTAAGCACGTCAGCCAGTCGGTCAATGATCTGCTGTGTGTTTAGAATAGTCATATTGAACGGTTGATAGTCATGCTGGGGCGTTTCGATTTTTTCGCCCTTGTTGGTCTCGAACTGAACATCGTCGCCGGCGATAAATTCCTGACTTGTGCACCTGAATTTGCCGGATTTGCCCTTGCTGTACCTTTGGATCACAAAGCCTGTTGTCACTTTATTGAATTCAACGTACTGCGATAAATCGAGCCTTGTCTTTTTGCCCTTGCTATTCATCACAGTCAGAACCGCAGCGAGTGCGTCATCTGCCCTCATCATCTGCCAGGCGGTTTCGGCGGCTTTTCTTGCATCGGCGGCACCGACGTCAATAGTATAAATAACCCTAAACAAGGGTTCCTTGCCCCTTTCTTTGGGAGGAGGCACTATTCGATAATTTTTTCTGCTCATTTTTGCCCCTCCTTGTCAAACAATTCAGGTACGATCTGTGCGAGAGTCTTCGGCTGCCAGTACAGATCACGCTCTATGGGCAACCCAAATGGCCCGCTAACCTCTTCAAGCTCGCTTAATAAAAAGTAGCCAAGCTCTTTTTCGAGGCCGTCAACAAGGCCGAAAAATTTAAAGTCAATTTCCTGTTTTCCAGCCTCATCAAGCACAGGTTCACCCTCGAGTACGAACCATATCCACGAGCTCGATGCACAGAAGTACTTCGCATACACAATCGCTTTGCCGCCTTTGCCGTCCTGAGAATATAGTGACGGCAAGTTTTCACGGATTTCCCTGGGCAGTAGTTTCATGCCCCTGATCTTGTCGTTGGCGATTACTTTTTTGGCACGTTCCACAGCTTGCGTACCGGCGATTGCTATGGCGTTGGTTTCAGGGATACCGCAGGCTTGTGCCATACCGCATAAAAATTTTGCCATATTCTCATTTTGCTTCTTGCGGTCGATAGGTTCTGATTCACAGGCAGGTATGGGTTGGGTCAAAAGCTCGACCTGCTCGGTATCAAGCTCCAAAACAACCCTGCCGTTTTCTTTCGAATACCATTCGATATAAGCGCTGCCGGCAAGTCCATAGTCACAAGGTTCTCTGCCGGCTGTTATATCACCTGCATTGCCGGTTTGTGTGGTTGAAAATCCGTGCATGTATTTTTCCGCTTCTTCGGCGTTTGCCGATTCACCGTCGCCGTGAAGTTTAATTATGGCGCCGCGGATATCCCTGTGGAAGTTTCCTTCCAGTTCGAATCTAACAATTTCCTTCATACCGACAAATCTCATCCAGCCGGTAACTTTGTTTGGAACTGAATTGTCCAATTCACCTTCGATAAACTGATCATTTGGTCTCCAGGCCATGGTTTTCACCTTTTTCCTTTCTCATAAATAAAATATGTTGATAAACAAAAAGCACATCTCCAGATCTGAAAAGATGTGCTTTGACGATTTTGTACCGCTGAACATTTAGGCGGAAGGCGGATTTACCCGTTCCTTTTTGCCATTTTTGAAAACTATCTCGATGCTCTCATCTGTGAGCATTGTAATCTTTTGCCATTTGTCACAGAGGTCGTAATGGTCGCTTAGAGCGGAAAATAGTTCGCTGCGAAGACTTTCATACGGACCTACGAGTTGGTGCCAGAACTCATTGAGTTCCTTTTCAAAGTAGTAAAGCTGGGTATCGAAACTGTCGCCTTCGTCGCTGTAGCCTCCCAGATGGAACCATATATTCTCGGAAGACAGATAATCCCTTGCATCTTTGGTCACGCATACAGTTTGCTGCGACCATTGATATTTTCCTTTGGGCAATTCTGTCACAACTGCCATTTCTACCTCGGAGCTGAATATTTTTCCATCCGATGTATGAACCGTTATAGCCAGCTTGTCGAAACAGGCTATTTCATTGCAGTTGATTTGGTGGCGTAACTTCTCTTTGCCTTTTATAACCTCCAGCTTTGTTACCTTCGGCAAATTACTCCAGCTGTAGCCGGTGTAGCCTTTATCGATAGTAACCGGCACGAAAGGTTTTTCCTTAAAATCTCCAAGGGCCGAGAGCAGATGCACATTAGCCTGGCTGGTTTCATCCTTGAAATCTTCCTCGAAGCATAAATAGCCATCTTCAAGTTTAAAATTTGTCGGTACCGCTATTTCCACCGGCTCGTTATATTCGCCCCACAATACACCGACCTTATACTGAGGCGCTGCTTCCGGCAGTTCAATGCCAAGCTCTTTTGCTCGCAGATACTCTTTATAGTAAAGACAGTGAGTTTTCTGACGCTGGAAGTATTTATAATACTCAAGTTCGATAGCTTTTTTCATCTGTTCAAAGGCATCATTTTCCACAAGCATAGTCCTTGCCGGCAGCATCAGTCTTATATCTGTCTGGTCAGCGATATCAACGAGGATTACCAGACTGTGCCTGTTTCTGCTTGGCCAGTAATCCAGCTGAACCACCTGACCATGAAAATTAACAAGCACTCTGCCGTGATACCAGCTTGAAGTCCATTGGCTGTGATAGTTGGATATCTCGTCAGCCACTTCAATTTTGCAGCCTGGATTGTCATAATGCACAGCCTCACCGCCGCAAAACGGCATCTGGTGGCAGTATTTACCTTCAACAATGACCCTGATACCCGCAAACACCGCGTGTTTTTCAACAAGCGCCATATCCCAGGGTTTCTCATCACGGAATTTGAGGATAGTGCCGGCTACTTTTTCGGAGGTTTTGGTTACCTCTACAGGTTTTCCTGTCCAGCCGTCCTTGTCTATAACAATTTTTCTATTGCCGGATGCGATTTCGACTTCCCTTGGCGCTAAACTAAATAATCCCACTCCTGCCGGATCCTCACCAGCCTCAAGTTTCTCGTCCCAGCCGCTGCCGCCTAAATCCAATAGCTTCTGAAAATCATCAATACCCCGTCCGTTGTCTTCAACGGTTACGAATCCATCCCTGTTGGTAATTCTCACTTCCGTCGCTGTAGCACGTCTGGCGTTCTGGAGAATTTCGATGACGCGACCGTCAATCGTCCCCGTAAAAAGTCTTTGGGCCTTCGTTAATAGTTTTTCACTGACCCTCGCACAAATTGTCTGTTGCATAGTTACACCTGTCCTTTCTTAAAAAGCGATGGAGTGTTTAGTTGCCATCTGGTTAATATTGTTTCGCGATTTGAATTTTCGACAACACAAGTGTTTCCGCTGTGTTGCATTTATAGAAAAGATTTACTCAGATATGCTGTTTGAGATGTTTAAAAAAATAAAATGGTCTCTACTCATAGACCCAAAAGAAATCAAAATCAGTTGCTGGTATCGTACAAAGAAGTGGTGCGGTCAGGCCCTTTGACGGACTCTTTGTTTTCCATCAGGTACTCAAACGCTTTTTGCAAAGCAAGAATGGCCTTTGGCAGGTCATTGATACTCAGACTGTTTGTACCTTTCCACAGGCCCGTTTTATCCTTGTACCTGACCTCTATAACGACCTTTGGCAAGGGTATTGACTGGCCGTTTTTTTCAATTATATTCTTGAAAACTGAGGCTCTTACAGCACCTACTTTGAATACGGTTTCGGGTTTATTTGGCATTTTCCGGTTATTCCTTATCGATTGGTTAATACCAACCAGTACGATCGTAAAGACGATCTATTATTTAAGCTTTATTGTGATTGAGTTACTTTTAGGCCGAGTGCAGGCGTATTGAAAAACGCGCGTCAGCAGCGATTATAAGATACATACGCCGAAATCGAGGCCGTAATATAAAACATAAATCACAATAAACCATCGTCGGCAGGGTGGCAAACATGTGCCGACAAGTAGCGGACAGGTGCGCTGATCATAAAGTGAATATTTGGGCTAAAGTGCCAAGCGATAACAGCGGATGTATAGATAATAAAACCGTAGAGCGGTTGCTAAGAAAAAGTGCGCTTGTTTCGGTATCTTCTACCTATTCCAGGGGTTTCCGGTTTGGAAACACCCGGATTTTATGAAAAAAGGACTCAGGAAAACATTCTTGTCAAAATCGATTTGTCTGGAAAAGTGATTCGTTTGTTTGAATCGAGTATTCAGACGTCAGATTTTGATTTTATGATTTCTTAAGCCTTGTTTCTATTAAGACGTTAAAGTATATAAATGTTTCCATCGCTTTGATTTTTCCAAAATGGAAATGTAAATATATACAGCGACGATAAAGATTAAAAATGGTTGAATTGCGAGGTAGCTTATTATTGTTATTCTTATGAAATCCGATAATGAATGTTCAAAGTGAGAATTAACATTCGTATTTGAAACCTCTCTGTAAAAAGTCATTGTTATTTTAAGAGTTATTGTGTCTAAAGTTCTCATAATGAAGCTTGTGCGAAGCTCTTATAATCTGAATATCAAAGATTATTTTATGGCTTATTATTCGATTCTGAATTGTTCCTCTAAAACGGCTGCGGCGACTCCTCGGAGCAGGGCTTGCTGGCCGGCTCTGGCGGAAACAATCTCAATCTTTCTGGATGATTCATCAAAAACTTCCGTCGAAAAACGCTTTCTTATATGCTCAGCAAAATAATCGCTCGCTATTTCATTAATATACCCGGCGAGAATTATAATATCGGGGTCATAGAGATTTACAGCGATTGCCGCTGACCGGCTGAGTTTATCTGCGATAAAATCACGCAGCCGCAAGGAGTATTTATCATTTTTTTCAAGTGCCTGTTTCAATTTTTCCGCTATATTTTCCGGCATATCATCTTCTTTAATTAATTTAGCTAAGATAGAATGTGTTCCTGCTGCGATATCGCCTTTGATCTTTTTTACAATAGCTGGGCCGGATATGTGGGCTTCAAGACAGCCTCGCTGACCGCAGCCGCAAACAGGGCCATTTGGGTCAATGACAACATGACCAAGTTCGCCGCAGCGGTTTGTTGAGCCGTGAAGAAGTCTGCCATCGACGACAACTGTGGCCCCGACGCCATTAGCTACATTGAAATATACAATGTTTTTAGATTGCAGCACAGGTTCGGTGTTCATTTCCGCTAACAATCTTACTTTCGTTGTATAGATAGAGATGGGGCAGCTAAAGTTTTCACTTAATCATTCTTTTAAGGGAACATTCTTCCAGCCGAGTGGGCTGGAAAGCTGAACAACACCTTGCGAAGAAATAGATCCACTAAGAGTGATGCCAATCCCGATTAATTTATCTTGAAAAATACTATTTTTAATGCCCGTGCATTTTGCTATGCACATTTTGACATCGTTTGATGGTACATGCGGGATTGTATATGAACCGTTTGCCGGATCGGGAACTACCATTATCGCCGCTGAGAGATTGGGCAGACGCTGTTTTGCGATGGAGATCGATCCGGTCTACGTCGATGTTGCGGTAAAAAGGTGGGAAGATTTTACCGGTAAAAAGGCGCAGAAGGTCACATGCAACGAAAAAACCCCGGCAACTGCCGGGGCTAATGAGGAGGAAAAATAATGGATGTGTCACTTTGCCAGGGCAAACTTTCCCCTTTCGACTTTGCGGAAATCCGCGTCGGCACCTTTTTCTTTGATCTGCCTGATAATCGCCGAATAAATCGTAGCCGAAGGCGTCTTGCCGCTGGTTTGCCAGTAGCCTTTTTCCAGCATACGCTCGACCAATTGTTTGCAATTGAGCGGCTCTTTGGCTTCGGCCAGGACTTTTACCGCCGCACTCAAACCGCCACCTTGCGTTGTGTCGCGTTTTTTGCCAGAGTTGGTAGGTTTAGTCGCCTCTTTGGATTCTTTGCCGCCCTGCGCCGCCGGTTTGGTTTTGTCGCCGGCAGATTCTCCGGTCTTTTGTTCTTTTGGATTCCACAGTCCCAAAAGCCTAGTTGCTGTTTTAATGAGGATTTCGGTACCGTTCTTGATACTTACCGTATCCCATCCGCCTTCGGGGTTTTCTTTCATGACCCGAACGCCGACGATATTTCGTCCGATTTTGGTTTTGTAGACCTGTCCGATCTTTACCTGCTGTTCTTTCATAATGTTCCTTTCTTTAGAAAATTTACTGTTACAAGTTGGGCATATCTGTTTGCCGTTTTTAAGTACAAAATATTTTGTTGCGGTACTGCATTCTTCACATTCGTAGGCGACGTTCATGATTGTGCTCCCTACATTTTTGCTTCTTCTAAGGTCCTCTCTATTTGCCCGGTTGTAAAACCCGATAAGAAACTTAGTGTCTCCAGCAATTCTGATTTGACATGTTTTAAATTTCCTACGTGCGCCCAGTTTAAATCTTTGGGTTCTTTTGTTAGCTCGCAGCTAAAGAATTCCAAAAGGTGGGCGATATCGAATTTAGCTTCCTTGTATGCGGTTTTTACATCCTGGTCTGCCATAGTTTTTTCCCTTAAAAATTTATTGTTTATTGTTGGCGATCAGGCCATTGTTTTGCAGACACATCAAGGCAATTAATCGATTTATTCTAAAAATATGTGAGATTTTTTATGAGTGCGTCAAACAATGTTAAAGGGGGCAATATAAAGCTTAATCCTGCGGCATTAACTATAGAAACAGCCGCTAAAATGCTGGGATTACCGGCAGAAATTATCCGCAAACATATAGAGCAGGGGGCTCCAACCGCAGCGGATGGAACCATAAATCTTATCCATTACGCGGCGTGGCTAAATAGCAGGATGCAACAACATGGCTCTTGATGTAAATAAATTATCGCAATCTCAGCTTCTGCAATTAATAAACCATACACCGATAGGTGTGGTTTTGGATAGGGCAAGGCTTCGCCGCCAGATGGATGTAGCTGCATACCGCATAGGTGACGGGAAAAGTATTAATCTTTTGCGCTACGTTTCATGGCTGGCACGCGAATATGAAAGCCCCAAACTGCAAAAGCAAGGATTTATGCCCCTAACTGCGGAACTTGTGCTAACATGACGGGGCAAGCTGATAAAAAAATGCCCATTTTTACGCATATAAAGGGGGCTTTTGGGCCGACTTTTTTATTTTTTCAAAAAAGGTATTGACTGGCTGAGAAACTGCCGCTATATTATATATAAGTATTACGATTGTTTTAATGATATATGAAATGAAAATTACCAAAAAAGTTCAATATGCTTTGCGTGCGATGTTCGAGGTTGCTCACCGTAACCGCCAAGAACCGCTGAGCGCACACCGTATCGCCCGGTCGCAAGGGATATCGACCAGGTTCATTGAGATAATACTCAACGAGTTGAAAACATCTGGTTTTGTTGTTTCCAAGCGAGGCAGCGAGGGTGGATACTTTTTGGCAAAAGACCCCGACCAGATAACCGTGGGTGAGGTA
Organism: Phycisphaerae bacterium; assembly: GCA_028715705.1. GTDB lineage: Bacteria > Planctomycetota > Phycisphaerae > Sedimentisphaerales > Anaerobacaceae > JAQURJ01. The sequence goes on from JAQURJ010000008.1 coordinate 30,515, forward strand.
ATCGAGGCTGTGCAGGGTCCTATTTCTATAGCACCCGCAGAAATCGACAGGTCCGTGAAAGCATCCCATTTCGGAGATGCCGCCTTTTGCAAGATGTGGAATGATGTTAACACGGCTGTTGCAACTGTATTTTTTCAGACAACCCTGGCAGATATGGTCGAGACGGAACTGAGTCAGAGCGGCAAAGCTGCGCTGAATTATATGATATAGGTGACAAAATTTTTTGAGGTTAATCTATACTATTTATATGGGAATACCATATTAAAAGGAAAATCTTATGGACTCACACTTTAGAAGCATTTGCAAATCCGTTTCATGGCGAATCTGGGCTACTTTGATAACCTTTTTCATATCTTGGCTTCTCACTGGCAAGTTTGAGACAGCCGCCAGCATAGGTCTTCTTGATTCAGTCATAAAGATCGGAATGTTCTACGGCCATGAACGATTGTGGAACAATATAAACATAGGCCGCAAAAAAATAACTCAATACAGTATTGCAGAAGGATGAAAAAAATGACAATTGAAGCAAAAAACCAAATTGCGAAGTTGCTTTCCGAGACGCATGGTTTCTCAACCGAAGAATTGATAAGATTTGTTATCAATCGATTCGGCGATAAAATCGCATTTGCGACCAGTTTCGGAGCCGAAGACCAGGTTATTATCGACATTCTCCGTAAGGTGACCGACAAGCCGCTAATTTTCACTCTCGATACGGGCAGGCTTGCCGAAAAGACTTATGAAGTTCTGGAGCAGACCCGCCGCCGTTACGGAATCAGCATAACTTCTCTGTTTCCTGATCCTCAGCGAGTCGAAGAATATGTAAATTCTTATGGCCCCAACGCATTTTACGAAAGCGTCGAGTTGCGAAAGGAGTGCTGCCGGATACGCAAGATCGAACCGCTTAAGAGATATCTTGCCGGTCTGGACGCGTGGATTTGCGGGCTGCGAAGTGAGCAGTCGCCCACAAGGAAAGAGCTTGCCCGCATAGAATACGACGGGACGTTCGGCCTGATAAAGATAAATCCGCTTGCTGACTGGGATACGCAACAGGTCTGGGATTATATCCGAAAACACAATGTCCCCTATAATAAATTGCATGACGATGGTTTCCCAAGTATCGGGTGCGAACCCTGCACGCGTGCGATACTTGCCGGTGAAGATATTCGCGCAGGTAGGTGGTGGTGGGAAGAACCACGGCACAAGGAATGCGGGCTGCATTGCAAAAAGAAATAAGATTTCTCCGCTGCGGCTGACAAAAGTCAGCCTTAGGTCGAACTGATAAGAAAGAAATTGATATGGACAGACTTGAGATACTGGAATCGCAAAGCGTTTTTATTTTGCGCGAAGCGTACAGATCGTTTAAGAATCTTGTGATGCTGTGGTCGATCGGTAAGGACAGCACGGTATTGTTATGGCTTGCACGGAAGGCATTTTTCGGTCATATCCCTTTCCCGCTGATGCACATAGACACCTGCCATAAGATACCGGAGATGATACAATACCGTGACAGATTCGCGATGAAGTGGAAACTAAATCTAATTGTTGGAAAGAACAGCACCGCACTTGAAGCGGGGCAAACCTTTCCGGCTGGTGCGGTAAGCAGACTCGATTGCTGCGCGGCCTTGAAAAGCGAAGCGCTGAAACATACGCTCAGCGGCGAATGGCCTCGATGGGTGCTTGACCATAAAACCGGTGACTTCGTTCAGCAACAAGGCGGCGAACCGTTTACCGGCGTCATCGTCGGTGCGAGAGCCGATGAAGAAGGCAGCCGCAGCAAGGAGCGGTATTTCTCTCCGCGTGACCAGCACAATGACTGGGACGTCGGTGACCAGCCGCCGGAACTGTGGAATCAGTTCAAGACAGATTTCGCGCCTGGTACGCATGTTCGGATACATCCGCTGCTCGATTGGACAGAATTAAATGTATGGGAATATATCGAGCGTGAAAATATTCCGATAGTCGATCTTTATTTTGATAATGGTGCAGGAAGCCGCTACAGGTCACTGGGTTGCGCGCCGTGCACGTCGCCGGTGGAATCAACGGCCAAAGATATCGGCGAGATAATCGAGGAGCTTAGAAGCGGCAAATTTGCCAATATAGCCGAGCGAAGCGGTCGCGAACAGGACAAGGAAGACGGCTGCGGCCTGGAGACATTGCGAATAAAAGGATATATGTAATAGGAAGTGTTTTAATTAAAAGGAGACAACAATGGCCGGTATTTTTGAAAGTGTAATCCAAACAATTGGCGATACCCCTCTGGTAAAAGTCAACAAATTAATTCCAAGTGCGATGGTTTTAGCTAAACTTGAAAGCAAAAATCCTCTTGCTTCGATAAAAGATCGTATCGGTGTGTCAATGATTGAAGCGGCCCAAAGGGACGGCAAAATCAACGATAAGACACTTATTGTTGAACCGACAAGCGGGAACACGGGCATTGCACTTGCTTTCGTGTGTGCTTCAAAGGGATATAGGCTGCTTCTTACAATGCCTGAATCGATGAGCCTTGAGAGAAGAAAGGTGCTGAAGTTCCTTGGAGCCGAGCTTGTATTAACGCCAGCCTCGGAAGGAATGAGCGGCGCGGTGAGAAAAGCGTTGGAAATAGCGGGATCTAATAAGAACTCTTTTGTTCCGCAACAGTTTGAAAATCCTGCAAACCCGGAAATTCACCGCAGAACAACCGCCGAAGAAATCTGGAAGGACACCAACGGCAAAGTCGATATCCTCGTATCCGGCGTCGGCACCGGAGGTACGATAACTGGTGTGGCGGAAGTTATCAAGTCACGCAATCCGAACTTTAAGGCGGTTGCCGTTGAACCTTTAAAGAGTCCGGTGTTGACACAGACTCTGGCCAACAAGGAAATCAAACCAGGTCCCCATAAGATACAAGGCATCGGAGCAGGCTTTGTTCCTAAAGTGCTGAATCTAAACATAATTGATGAAGTTCTAACTATTGATGATGATGAAGCCGTCGATTGGGCGCGACGGGCCGCCAAACTCGAAGGGCTGTTTGTCGGTATTTCTTCCGGCGCCGCTTTTGCCGCAGCGAACGCCCTTGCTTTAAGGCCGGAAAACAGGGGTAAAACAATTGTAACCATCATCCCAAGTTTCGGTGAGCGTTATTTGTCATCGGCCCTTTTCGCCGACATCACAGCTTGATGATTATTTGCTTGAAAACATAAAATAAGATTGAACACAGGAGTAACAATGAAATTCGCAACAAAAGCGATTCGTGAAGGCCAGCAACCCGATCCGTCAACAGGGGCTGTTATTGTCCCTATATACCAAACTGCAAACTTCGCGTTCAAGGGTTTAGGCAAGCCGAACCTTTTTGAGTATTCCCGCAGCGGCAATCCCACTCGAAGCGCTTATGAAAAATGCCTGGCTTCCCTTGAAGATGGCAAATACGGCTTGGCGTTCAGTTCCGGTATGGCGGCAGTCGACGCGGCGATATCCACTCTGCGCCCCGGCGATCACGTGGTATCTTCGGAAAATATCTATGGTGGGACATTTCGCTTATTCGAAAATGTTGCTGTGCCGCGGGGAATACAGTTCACTTATGTTGACGGCGCCCGTCCACAGGCGTTCAAAGATGCGATCCGCAAAGAAACCAAAATGATCTGGATAGAAACACCGGCAAATCCCCTGCTGCAATTAGTTGATGTAAAAGCTGTGTCGCAAATAAGCAGCAAACATAATCTTGTTCTCGTTGCGGACAACACATTCTCATCTCCATTCTTTCAAAGACCGCTCGGGCAGGGTGCTGATGTTGTGGTTCACAGTACAACAAAATATATCAGCGGACATTCTGATGTCATAGGCGGCGCGATTATTACAAGCAGCGAAGAGCTTTTCGCAAAATACTCCTTCTATCAAAATGCTGTTGGCGCGGTTCCTGGGCCGTTTGACTGCTGGCTTAGTCTGCGAGGTTTGAAAACTCTTCCTGTTCGGATGAAAAAACATGAAGAAAACGCATTGAAAGCCGCCAAATGGCTTTCTAATCATTCCAAAGCCCTTGATGTCATTTATCCTGGGCTGGAAACCCACCCTCAGCACAGCCTTGCAAAATCGCAGATGGACGGTTTTGGAGCCATTATTACTTTTGAGCTTGCTGGCGGTCTGCAAGCGGTTGAAAAATTTGTGGATGGTCTTGAAGTATTTGTTTTTGCCGAAAGTCTCGGTGGTGTCGAATCGCTGGTTTGTCATCCCTGGACTATGAGCCATGCCGTTATGAGCAGGGAAGAAAAGGAAAAAATCGGGATAACCGAAGGTACAATTCGGCTGTCAATCGGAATTGAAGACATAGATGATTTGATTGAAGATATTGATAATGCTCTGAATAGATGTTAATGGAATATATATGAAGACACAGACACAAACAGAATTAATAGACAGACAGGCCGCCTCAGGAGAGCAGATGAATATCGTAGTCATAGGTCATGTTGACCACGGCAAAAGCACCGTTGTCGGCAGATTGCTTGCCGATACAGGTTCTCTGCCGAATGGAAAACTCGAAGAAGTAAAAGCCAGATGCGCACGAAATTCAAAGCCGTTTGAATATGCCTTTCTGCTGGATGCGTTAAAGGATGAGCAGGCGCAGGGGATAACTATCGATTCTGCACGGTGCTTTTTTCAATCATCGAAGCGGGAATATATAATCATCGACGCGCCCGGTCATATTGAGTTTCTAAAGAACATGATCTCCGGCGCAGCGCGTGCGGAAGCGGCTGTGTTGGTTATAGACGCCAAGGAGGGTGTGCGAGAAAACTCACGGCGTCACGGTTATCTGCTTAGTATGCTTGGAATTCGGCAGGTGGTTGTGGTTGTTAATAAACTTGATCTTGTAGATTACTCAGAAAGTGTTTTTGAATCCATCCGCGAAGAGTATTCGCAATTTCTAAAACAGATAAATACCGAAGCAAGAACTTTTATTCCGGCCGCTGCCCGTGAAGGTGTCAATATAGTCAGTCGGTCGGAAACAACCGGATGGTACAACGGGCCAACGGTTCTGGAAGCTCTTGACGAATTTGAAAAAGAAGCCGCACCGGTCGAGCAACCGCTGCGTTTTCCGGTTCAGGATGTATATAAGTTTACCGAACATGGTGACGACCGCAGGGTCATTGCGGGACGTATCGAAACTGGAAGGCTTGAAGTTGGCGATGATGTGGTATTTCTACCATCGGGTAAAAAATCCGCCATAGCGAGCATCGAAAGCTTTAATCTGCCGATCCAAAAAACAGCCAGTGCGGGACAATCCACAGGTATTACTCTGACAGAGCAGATTTATGTTACCGCCGGAGAGATAATATGCAAAGCCGAACAGCCGCAGACGGCTATAGGGACACATCTGAAAGTAAATATATTTTGGATGGGGCGTCAGCCCATGATAAAGGGCAAACGCTATAAACTGAAGATAGGGACGGCAAGGATAGCAGTATGGCTGCGTCAGATAGTTACCGTCCTCGACGCGTCTGAGCTGACCACCGACTCCAACAAGCAGCAGGTAGAACGTCATGATGTCGCAGAGTGCGTTCTTGAGACATTAAAACCAATAGCATTCGACCTGACCACAGAGGTCGCCCGCACATCGAGATTTGTAATCATTGACAACTATGAGATCGCCGGCGGCGGAGTCATTCTTGAAAACTTAAAAAATACCGCCGATCGCATTTCCGAAGGCGTTCGCCGCAGACAACATAACTGGGAACGAAGCGCAATTACCACCCAGAAACGTTTGGATCGTTATAAGCAGCATTCAACGCTGATTTTAGTCACCGGTGCAGCGGGTGTGGGCAAAAAGCGGCTGGCTAAAACGCTTGAGGAGCAGCTTTTTGAGAGCGGTAGGATGGTATATTATCTTGGCCTTAACAACAGTCTCTACGGTATAGATGCCGATATAGAAAGCGATCGTGACGAATATCTGCGGCGGCTGGGTGAAATTTCTCATCTTTTCACAGATGCCGGGCTTATCCTGATCACAACTGTCAGCGAGTTAGATGATTATGAATTTAAGATGATCAGACAGTTGAATCATCCCAACGACTGTCTCCTCATAAATATCGGCGCACGTAGGTTCAGCGAAGCAAAACCAGATATGCAGCTTGAACCATCGAGTAATGTTTCGCAAGCGGCACAAAAAATATGTGACATGCTGACAGAAAAGAAATATATTATTGAGTATTATCTATAAACCTGACAAAAGGAAATTTCGATGAATACAGTGGCATCATCAATATCGCTGCGGTTACCGGAAAGAGTCAAGAATGACACTCGCAGGTACAGAACAAATTTATCGCGGTTTTTGAAGGGGATATTTTCCGAAGCAGATTTTACCGCTTATCGTAAAACGATGGGGATATATGAGCAGAGACAATCGGGCTGGTATATGGTAAGAGTGCGCATAGGGGCAGGGATGGCTTCCACCGCTCAGCTTACGCGAATAGCGGAACTTAGCTGCCGATTCGGCAGAGGTGTTCTGCATGTCACCACTCGTCAGGATATACAGATTCACGATGTAAAAATTGAGGATACTGCCAATTTGCTTGAAGAATTGCAGGACGCCGGACTTTGCACTCGCGGAGGCGGAGGTGACACGGTTCGCAATGTCACTTCCTGTCCTCGGAGTGGGGTCTGTCCCGATGAAAAATTTGACGTACGACCCTTCGCGATCGCGGTTGCTGAATATCTGCTGGCGTCGAGCAGCTCTTACGCCCTTCCGAGAAAATTCAAGATAGCTTTTTCGGGATGCGGGCTGGACTGCTCGCTGGGATCGGTAACTGATGTTGGTTTTTTTGCTCATGTAGAGAACGACGCAGCCGGTTTCAGTGTTTATGCCGGCGGCGGGCTTGGGGCAAATCCGGCTATGGGAATAAAAATCGAGGATTTCGTACACAGCGATGAGATACTTGAGGTTGTCGAGTCTCTTAAACAGATATTTGACAGAGAAGGTGACAGAACCAACCGCCGTGAAGCTCGGCTGCGATATGTAGTTTCACGGGTCGGCAGAGAAAAATTCATAGAACTTTACCATCAGCAGCGAAAAGAACTTTCGGGAAAAGTCCCAAAGATAGATTTGAAATCCTGTCGCTGCGAACCAGAAAATATTGTCGAGTCAACCGGTGAAAACGAATCCGAGCCTAACGTAATGCCTGAAAAACGCAAAGGTTTTTATACGGTTGAAATAAAACTTCACCTCGGGCAGATAACAGCCGAAGAGCTTATGAGTGTTTGCGAGTTGGCGGAGAAATTCGCAGCAGGTGACATAAGGACAAGTCAGACACAGAATCTACTAATAACTTCAGTAGCAAAAGAAAATGTCAATACCATTTTGGAGAAAATCAATTCGCTTGAATCAACCGAGAAAAGCGGTGCAAAATTCGTTACATGTACTGGAGCCGGTGTATGCCGATTAGGGCTGTGCAATTCCAGGGCATTGGTAAACGATGTCATGGAGTTATTCGAGAAGAAGAACATTGACGCATCGAAACTTCCACTGATACGAGTGAGCGGATGTCCGAATAGCTGCGCGAATCACCAGATCGCAGCGTTAAGTTTTCAGGGCAGGATAAAAAGGGTCGACGGTGAACCGAAAGAGTTTTACGATTGCTTTGTCAATGGCAATGCCGGTGAAGGGAATGTGAAATTCGCCGAACGGATCGGCACATTTGCGGCAAAGGATATACCGGATATCCTGACAAAGTGGTGCAAGGATGGAAGGCAACCAGACTTAACTGTCGATATATGATTTAACAGCCGTGAATGTGGAGATCAGCTGAGTTTGATTTGCTTCACCGGTTTTTCCCTGTTTACAACCGCTTCCTGCTACGCTAAAGTATCACATCTCTGATAGTACCTCATAACGAACAATTGAATTTGTGGGTACAATTTTTCAAGTTAACCCTTGCATCATCGGCTGTAAAATGCCAGTCCACAGCTTTCTGATTGGCATTTCTTTTACAATACCATTCTTTTTCTTCTTCTTGCAATGTTGCGATATCCGGTATTCGCCAATCACGGATGTCATTGAGAATTTGCCATGCCTACGCAAAGGTCTATATTACATCTACTCGACTGAACATTTACAGACTCATTCGTATAATATACGGCTCTCGATTGAAAAATACAGTATTCAACCAGAAAGCACCTCATGTCCGATAAACAGTGTATATGAAAGATTATACGTTAAGCATTGGAAATTGAATATTCGAGACCAAAGCCGCCGTTGGCCGACATCTCGATGGAACTTAAACCGGGCCGCCTAAAAGCGGGTTTTTAGAGTGGACTCAATTATGACTTGACAAAGGTCGTTCCATATCAGGGTTTGGTAAGATATATGGAACAGGCGTTGTATAAAGGAAAACCCAGTATTTGAGGAGTTAATATTATGGCACGAAGTATGGAGAATTTTATTGTTGATTTGGTGTCTTTTTTGAATCTGCTGGGGCTTATCTTTACCGGCTACGTAATGAAATATGTACTGCCGCCCGGCAGCGGTGGACAGGGACGACTCTTTCACGGAGGTGCCGGTCGTGGCGGGAATGTGAAAGAATTATGGTCGATGACACGTCATGAATGGGGCAGTATTCATTTTTATCTGGCAGTTGTGTTTGTTTTTCTGATAGTTGTCCATATCATATTGCATTGGAAATGGGTCAAGTGTTATATTGAATCGCTTTTCCGAGCAAGGCGACCAAAATGAAAAAATGAAAAGATAAGCAAGATCGGCCAATTTGGATATTGCTTTTCTATTAAAATTTCTCACAGCCGTCCCATAGGAAATCAAATATGAGAGAGCTTCTAAAATAGCGGGATATGAGTTACACTAATGTTACCAACAAATTAGGAGTAACTCATGAAACCCGCTAAGCATCAATATACCATTCTC
>JAQURJ010000009.1 GCA_028715705.1 Phycisphaerae bacterium
GTCACTGTCGCGGTTTGTCCGGCGGCTATCTGGGTTCCGTTTTCAGACCAGACGAAACTTTGTATCGTTCCGTCACTGTCGAAAGACAGAGAACCATCCAGCGTCACCTGCGCCGTGCCGTTAACAGCAGTGACAATCTTATCCTGACCGGCATTGGCTGTGGGCGGATTATTCTGTGAAGTATTGGGCCATATAGGACCAGCCTGTGCACGGTAAGCGTCCCAGGCAACCTCGACCCAGCGTATCTGCTGACGGTTGAATGTATTGGGTGTCTCAATACCCATGTACCTATCCTGATAATCAAAGAGGGCGTTATGGTTCCATGCGCCTTTAAGACCCATGATATGGGCGGTAAGGACAATGCCTGCCCATGAATTGGCGTTACAGCAGCGTCTGTAGGAACAATCCCAGATATTGCTGTCTTTTGTTGGGTCGGTGGCATGTCGGATACCCCATTCGGGCACACCAAGCATACTTGAAGGATAACGTACCAGGTCGGCTTGACTTACATAGAAAGTATCGGCGTCTTCCTGGAAATAGGGGTCATTAGACAGATTCGATCCGATGTTTTTCATTCCCTGTGCATCGGGGTCAGAAGCGAGGGCGTATCCGGCCAAAAGAATAGGCAACTTTCTTCCTGCGTAAATACCGCCATCCGGCATCCATGTCATGCCGGCTTTATATGAGCCATATAAATCGATGCCAAGCTGTACCATTCTTACATAAAGGGTTTCCTTGCTCTGGCTACCCCAGTCGAGATTGAGAGCGACGGCGCCTTCGCCGATGGTCGAACATATCTCTCTGCCATAGCAGGGCATGTTGTCGCGCGGCATCAATCGTGTCATCTGATAACTGTAATACTGATCGAGCCATGGCCTCGCAAAATAGCCTTCTATCGTTGACAGAACAGGTGTTCCGCTTACCAAAGGCAGGTCGAGCAGTATATCGTAATCCAGCGAGGCTTTATTGAATTTTACGGATTTGTCCGTTCCGCAATATGGCGGACGGAAACTTCCCGCTGGCGGAGCCGATGGCAGAACCGTTAGAATGGCTGCCGTCTGAAGCTGCGGCCACGAATCGGCCGTAGGCAGACTGATGCTGGAGATCAGTGACGAATTATTCGGTACATACAAACTTTTGCTTATCCCAACGTTTAACGCAACATTGAGGCTGGCCAGATAAGAACCTGCGGCATCCTTTGGCGCACTGTCATAACCTTGGCGAAACGAGGTTGTGCCCGGAATTGGGTTTATCATCGAGCCGTTCATAGTTCTGCCGCCTATATCCTGCGAACGGGGACTGATATCCCTGATGGTAACCGGCCCTACAACCCAGTAATCACCGTTGGCGAACTGGCCCACTTGACAATCTTTGTCAAAGTACCAGGTGATGCCGTACTGGCTGACCTGAGTTGCCGCCTGGGCAAATGTGCCGATAATGATAGCGGCTGCTATTAATAAGATGATCTGTCTTGTTCCACATCCCATACTTCCTTGCATTCTACAGTAAGAACTCCTTTTTTTCATCCTTAAATTCCCTTAAAAAATGAACAATTAACTCTATACAAATTTTCTAAGCTTGCTTTGTAAAGTGTACAATACATTCGGCGATATCGAGTTTTTTGTCTTAGATGAAAACCGAACATCCATGTTCCAAGAGATGCCCTTTAATCCGTTTGGGCTTCAGGGGGGCCATCAAAATTTATTATGATGGGTAAAATGCTTATAATAGCTATGGGAACAATGCTTATAATGTTATAGGGCCTTTCCCTGATATGTGCGATTATAATAGAACCGCCCAGATTCCCCTCGAAAAAAAATATCCTCGTCTCTGATTCGATTAGATATAAAGAACTAATACTTTTGGTGTATTCTGCCATGTTCGTAAGTGCCAAAAAAAGAAAATTTATAGGTTTATGCGGCTTTTCTTATCGGTTCACTTCCTTATGGTTAAGAAGGGTTTGTGCCTATATCAAAAACATAAACCCCCTGATTTACACATTTTAAACGTTCATTATCATTGGGTTTAAGGTTAAACGGCAGACTTGTAAAACTTAAATTTTGTCAGAGAGTCAGATGGATTTAGCTTTTCAAAAAGCTGAGAAGGGATTTTCCAGCCCTGTTAGGGAGCGGAATCATTCTGTACTTACGGGCAAAGGATTGATTTTCTGGCTTGGTACGGCGTTGTTGGTGATAAACCTTGGTTTGCTTTATCGCAAACACGCCAGTTTCATACATGGTGTTGTAGAAAAGCCTGCTGTATTGCCTATCGCCCTAAAATTTTTGCCTCAGAAAACACAAACTTGGAACAGCCGTGATATCGAACTTTCCGCCGAAGTACGGCAGGCAGCCGATTGCGACGACTATGTAAATCGTCTTTACGCAGATGAAGCATCCGGCGAGTATGCCAACCTTTACATAGCTTATTCGAGCAGGCCAAGGACAATGGTTGGACATCGCCCCGATACCTGTTATACGGCAAACGGCTGGATGAATTTGGGCACAAAGAAAACGGAATTTAAAACTGCAAACGGAGTGGGGGTACCATGCCTCATCCATCGGTTTAAAAAATCATTTCCGCGTGAAGATGAAATTTTGGTTTTGAATTTTTATGTTCTCAACGGTCAGATCGTCAATGAAGAAAGCGGCTTTTCGGGACTTGGGTGGCGAACCCCGAATATAAAGGGCGATCCAGCGTTTTATGTTGCGCAGGTTCAGATAAGCGGAACGATGGAAAATTCAGTCCTGCGTTTGGCACATGACATAACGGATTCGATCATCGAAATTTTGCCTGACAAAAATGGGCAGGTTGGTATGGCAGAATTGAATGCTTATTCGGAATCATCGAATTATTAGAGTTTGATCGTGATAATTGAAATTGAATTTTTCCCACTCGGTGCAGCCGACAGGGACAGAGTGCAATATGACGACATCGACATTGAAGAAAAGACTTTTATTGAAACCTTCGCTGAAATTAAACGCCTTCAGTAATTTGCTTGCTATAGGTGTAAATATCGCGATAGGTTTCTTTCTTTTGCCGATAATTTTCTCTCATCTTGGCGCAACGGGTTTTGGCGCATGGATGCTTGTCTCGTCGCTGATAGGATATTTTGGGTTACTTCGCCTTGGTGTCGGAACGGGTGTGCTGCGGTATGTTCCGATGTACAGGGGGCAAAAGGATAACGGCAAGATAGAAGAAGTGATCGGCGCCGCGATGGCATTTTATATTGTGGTTGGGGCTGTTATATTCCTGGTTTCTTATTTTTTTGCTGGAACGATAGCGGATTTTTTTAAGGGCGGCAGCGAGTTTCAATCGTTGGTGAAATTTGTGGGTCTTGCTGCGGCTATCGAATGTCCGACACTGATATATGATACGGCGATAAGGGGTTTTGAAAGATATGTTCTTGCTAATACGTTGGTGATTTTAGGAAGCGTTATTAGAGCGGCAGGTCTGATTATCTGTATGAAACTGAGTTATGGCCTTGCGGCAATGGGTGCGACGCTGGCAATTGTGGCGACACTGTATTTGATTATAGAAGCTGTGGCATTTAGATTTTACTGCGCAGGTGTACGCGTTATTGTCACTAAGGCGGATATGGCGGTTTTGAAAATGCTGCTGGCTTACGGTTTTATAGCCATGATCGAGAGCGGAGCGGCGCTTTTGAGCTTTGAATCGCCAAAGATGATAGTGGGCAAAGTTATGTCACTTGATACGGTCGGTTTTTTTAGTATGGCGATTATGTTGGTCGCGTACTATAAGCGTTTTGTTTTTTCCGTAACACAGGTGTTTATGCCGCGATTCAGTTTTCTATCGGGGCGCAAAGATGGAAACAGTATCCGTTCGCTGTTTTTAATCAGCAGCCGGTATGTCACTATCATCGCCGGCACTTTGGCGTTGCTTATGTGGGTGGTCGGCCCCGCATTTTTGCGGCTGTGGTTTCATACCGACGCCGTTTCGCAGGTATCCGGTGTTTTGGCCGTTCTTACCGGTGGAATGCTGGTTTTTGTATCACATCGCATATCCATCGATCTGCTTTATGGGCTTGGGTTTGTAAAGCGAATCGCTGCCTTTGCTTTATTAGAAGGCGCACTGGTATTGCTGTTTTCGATATTTCTGGCATATCGATATGGAATGACAGGCGTAGCCATAGGCGTCGCCATTCCTTTGATACTGGTAAGAGGGGTGGTTCAGACGTTTTATGTATGCAGGCTGATGGAAATAGGGTTTTTCAGTTATTATCTTAAATGTTTTTTGAGACCGTGGCTTATAGTCGCCCTGCTGGCGGTTGGCGGTTATATAATCGGAATAGAGGGGTCTATTGGTAGTTGGCTGTCTCTTTTCGGTGTTAGCTTTCTGGCGCTTGCCGCCTATGGATTGCTGACCTGGTTTGTCGTCCTTACAGCCGATGAGAAACAAAAACTCAAAACAAGGGCAGCTGAATCACTGTTATCTATAAAAACGCTCTTTTTGGCGGCGGAGAAGGCATAAATGACCATAGATATATTGATGATAACCTATAACAGGCCGCAGTATACGCGTCTTTCACTTGGTAGGCTGCTGGATAGCTGTGATGAGACGATGCGGGTATGGGTCTGGCAGAATGGCAATGACAGCGATACAATTGATGTTGTAAATAGCTTCAGGGGACATCCGCGTTTTTTCAAATATCATCATAGCCTGGAAAACAAAAAGTTAAACAAACCGACTAACTGGCTCTGGGATAATGCCGAGGGACAATTTTTAGGCAAGGTTGATGATGATTGCCTTGTTCTATTCGAGTGGGCACAGATATTGCGGACAGCGCATCTTGACGAGCCGCGTTTCGGCGTGATCGGCTGTTGGAATTACTTTCCGCAGGATGTTGTGCCGGAGATCGCATCAGTAAAGATCAAGACTTTCAACAAGGGGCATCAGTTGCTTCAAAACTGCTGGATAGGCGGCAGCGGCTATCTTATGAAACGCCAATGCGTCAATCAGTTAGGATTATTGGATGATGGTCATAATTTCAGTGCCTATTGTATAAAGCTTTGGTCTAAAGGCTGGATCAACGGTTGGTATTATCCTCTTATTTATCAGGAGCACATGGACGATCCGCGTTCGCAGCACACACAGTTGAGGACGGATGAAGACTTAAAAAATGGTATTCCATTGACGGCTAAAAATTTCAGGGTTAGCACGATCGAACAGTGGCTGGAGTTTCTAAAGAATGACGCGGTTGTACTGCAAAAAGCCTCACTTGATTCTAAAAAATATAGCGGCTGGCGGATGAAGATGAACAGGCTCGGCGTAAAATTAAAAACCTGCGGGGGTAGATTGTGATCAAGGCAATAGTTCCGTTTAACATTTTGCTGGCAGCGACAAAAGCGGCAACAGGGGCAGCCTCCGGTGAGTCATCTATTCATCAGGTGACATTGATATTGGGCATTCTGTTTGCTGCAATGGTTTTCATTGTACCGCGCAAATATATACTGCTGCCGTTTGTGATAGTGACATGCTTTATCCCAGCCGATCAGCGGGTAATCAGTATGGGGCTGGATTTTACACCGCTTAGATTTCTTATACTGGCTGGAGTTGTGAGGCTGCTTTTGCTGGATAATGTGTATCCACTGAAAATAACCTCGATTGACAAGATACTGATCGTCTGGGCGATTAGCGGCGCGGTTATATTTGTTATCCAATGGGGAGATGCAGGGGCTGTGATATATAAATGCGGAGTATTGTTCGATACGCTGGGGCTGTACTGGATATTCCGCAAGAATCTCGATAACTGGGATAGTATAAGACGTGTTATAAAGATATTTGCCGTTTGTGTGCTTTTTATGAGCGTCTTCGTCGCTTTTGAATGGACCACAGGCAATAACCTATTTAAGTACCTTGGCGCGGTGCATACTGAGGTTAGGGTGGGCAGATATCGATGTGAGGCCTCTTTTCCGCATTCGATAATGCTTGGCGTTTTCTGGGGAACGCTTGTTCCGCTTTTTGCGGGCATGGCGAAAATTGATGACAAGGTGTTATTTGGGAGTGCTTGCGGGGCGGCAGTTTTTATTGTCGCCGCGTCCGCATCGAGCACACCGCTGATGGCCTTAGCGGTGGCTATAGCCGGATTAATGGTCTATAGGTTTCGCCGTTACACCAGGATTGCGATGTGGTCGTTTGTGGGATTGCTTGCGTGTTTGCATATGATAATGAAAGCGCCGGTCTGGCATTTGATAAGCAGGGTAAACGTGGTTGGCGGTTCGACCGGATGGCACAGGTATCATCTAATAGATAAAGCCATCGAGTATTTTAATGAGTGGGCGCTTATCGGAACGAAAAGCACTGAACACTGGGGCTGGGGGCTTGGTGACACTACGAATCAGTATATTCTCGAAGGTATCAGGGGCGGGTTCATTACTCTCATATTTTTCTGTATTATGCTATACCTTATATTCAAGGTATTTTTGAAGATTGCCATATACGCAACGGATGAAAAATATAGATGGCTTAGCTGGTGCTTTTTTATTTCACTTGCCGGCCACTGTGTCGCTTTCATTGCTGTTTCGTATTTCGGCCAGATAATGATGCTTTGGTATTTGTTGTTAGCCGCAGCCGGTTCGCTTGGTCAGAATATTGTGTATTCACAGGCTCCGGTTTTTCAACCTGTAACAAACCCTCCATTCGGATTAAGGCCGCAATATGAATAAACCACTTATTTCTATATTGATAGTAAATTGGAACACATGCAGGCTTACATGCGATTGCATACGGTCCGTGATTGACCAGACTCGATGTGATTATGAAATAATTGTGGTTGATAACGCCTCCGGCGATGGTTCAGCGGAGCAAATAAGATCACAATTCAAAGATGTTACACTGATTGCAAATAAAGAGAATAATGGTTTTGCCGCGGCAAACAACGAGGCAATGAAGGATGCGAAAGGTCGATACCTGTTATTGCTTAATAGTGACACTATTGTTCTTGACGGCGCAATAGATAAAACTATCCAGTTCGCCGACAAAAATCCCGATGCCGCTGTTGTCGGCTGCAAAATGCTTAACCCTGATATGAGCCTTCAGCGCAACTGCTTTATGTTTCCTTCGCTTTTGAATATGTTTCTTATGAGCACTTATCTATACAAGGCATTTGGTCGTAGCCGATTTTACACCAGAGAACGGATGAGCTATTGGAATTACGATACCGTTCGTCAGGTCGATGTCGTTACAGGCTGCTTTATGCTCGTAAGAAGAGAAGCTATCGAAGCGGTGGGGGGGATGGATGAGAGCTTCTTCATGTATGCCGAAGAGACCGATTGGTGTTATCGGTTCAAACAGGCCGGCTACAAGGTTCTATATACACCGTCGGCCAGTATTATTCATTTCGGCGGCCAGAGCAGCAAAATGGTCAGTCAAATGGCTTTGCAGGTACACGCGAGCGTTTTATTTTTTATCAGAAAACATAAGGGCAGGCTGCAATATGCGATTGCCTGTCTGTTAACATCGCTGTTTTTTATTGTTCGGCTGCCGGTCTGGGGCGGGATATGGCTTTTGAAAAGAACGGACGCGGCCGCACAGAAAACCAAACTTTATGCGTATGGGGCTTTGGCAGCTTTGGCTGGAGTCGAGGCGCTATCCGTAAAGGGAGATGAATGTCACGTCGCAGAGAATACGATTCGGTAGTCTGTTTTGCTGGACAGGACTGGTGGTATCACAACCGTGCGCATTCTGATGTGCAGATAATGCGAAACCTCAGTGAGCATATCAAAGTGTTGTTTGTCAACTCGATAGGTATGCGCATGCCGACACCGGGCAAAAGCCCCAATTTCCTGCGAAAGATAGCCCGCAAGCTGACCAGCATTTCAAAAGGTCTTGTTAGCGTATCGGGCAGCATGTGGGTTTTTTCGCCGATTATGCTGCCGCCTTCGCGAAATAATAATATTCGCAGGCTAAACGCCGACCTTATCGCATGGCAGATACGCAGGGCGCTAAAGTCTATCGGCGCAAAGAACTGGTTTTACTGGGTTACGGTTCCGACAGCTTCGGATATCCTCGAAAAATTACCGCAGGAATTTACCATTTTCAATCGTTCTGATGTCTTCTCGAAATTTCCGGAAGCCCGTGAAGAGTATATAAGATCGCACGAACGAAAAATGCTTGATAGAAGCGATATTATTTTTTACGTCAATGAAAAATTGATGGCCGAAGATCCAGCCGAGGAAAGTAAAAAATTCATGCTTAGTCACGGCGTTGATTTTGAGTTATTCAGCCGCAGCGAAATCCATCCAGAACTCAAAAATATCAGACATCCTATTGTTGGTTATTTTGGCCAAATAGATGACTACACCATTGATACCGAGTTGCTTTTCAATGCAGCAAAGGAACTTAACGATATGTCGTTTGTGCTTGTAGGACCAACGAGTATAAATATGAGCAAGATTAAAGCCTTGCCAAACGTTCGTTACTTTGGCCTACGTCCTTATGACCAGATACCGGCTTTCGGCGCAGGTTTTGATGTCTGCATAATGCCATGGAAGCAGAATGAATGGATTCTGCGGTGCAATCCGATAAAGCTGAAGGAATATCTTGCTATCGGCTCGCCTATTGTGACAACGCCGTTCCCACAGACAAGCGACTATCCCGGTCTGCTTTCTGTCGCCCGTGATATTGGGGATTTCATAAATCGCATAAGAGAGGCAGTTAGTGAGGATGATTCATTGAGGGAACTGCGTCAGAGGGCGGTGCAAAATGATTCCTGGCGGTCAAAGTCGCAATTTGTATTTGAACTTGTACAAACAAGGGGAGTTATGCAATGTGCGGAATAGCCGGAATAGTTAATTTTGAACAGCCGGATGCCGGTCGGGAATTTATGCCGGCTATGCTTGAGGTCATGCGTCATCGCGGCCCAGACGGCAGCGGGATGTATTCGGATGACAATGTCGTATTCGGTCATGTTCGCCTTAGCATTATAGATCTTGCCGGAAGCAAACAGCCGCTTTGCAATGAAGACAAAAGCATCTGGGTGACATTTAACGGCGAGATTTACAATTATAAGCATTTGCGTGAAAACCTGCTTGCAAAGGGACACTTGTTCAGAACCAAAGGTGATACCGAAACGCTTGTTCATCTTTATGAAGAGTACGGTGCTGATATGGTAGATCACCTGCAGGGAATGTTCGCCTTTGCCATCTGGGATACAAGGTGCAAAAAACTGCTGCTTGCTCGTGACCGCATAGGGATAAAGCCGCTGTACTACTGTAAAAAAGAAAAATCTCTTTTGTTTGCCTCTGAACCCAAGGCGATTATCGCACACCCAAATGTCGAACCACGATTGAACCGCCAAGTACTGTGGCATTATCTGACATACCGCACGATCCCTGCTCCGCAAACGCTTTTTGAGGGGATACAAAAATTAAAACCCGGTCATGTCCTTACCATAACGCCGCAGGCAACAAATATCCGGCAATACTGGGACATACCGCTGCATTCAGAAAAATTAATAAATAATTTTAACCATAAAAGTGACGGCGCATTGATAGACCAGGCCGAACGGCTGCTTTTTAAATGTGTCGAGCGCAGGCTTATCAGTGATGTGCCGCTCGGAGCGTTTTTAAGCGGCGGCGTGGATTCAAGCCTTATCGTGGCTATGATGAGTAAGCTCACTGATAGTCCCGTGCGTACTTATTCGGTTGGTTTTGATAATTTTTCTTCTTCGGAAACACCCTATGCCGACATTGTTGCCAAAAAATTCGCGACTGATCACCACGAGCTTATTTTAGCCGAAAGCTGCTTTGCCGAACATCTCGAGGAACTGACATGGATGAGAGACAGCCCCCTAAGCGAACCTGCCGATATACCGCTGCATCTGCTTTCAAAAATGGCAAGCAAGGATGTAAAGTTACTGCTCAGCGGTGAGGGATGCGACGAACTTTTTGCCGGCTATCCCAAATATGCCTTTGATAGATTCGCACCGTTAGTTGGCTTTCTGCCCCAGCAAGCGGTAAGTTTTGCAATAGATAAGCTTTCGCCAGGTATGCGGCGCGTGGAAATTGCTCTTAGAAGCCTTTCAGAAACTGCCCCCGCCGATCGATGGGCACAGTGGTTTTCGCCGTTTACTCCATATGAAAAGCAGGCTCTTCTCGGAGGTATCGAAGTATCTGAAAATCCCACAGCCGAATATGTTCGCGCAAAACAGGTTTGCAGCAGCCTTGATGCGATGTTATACGCAGACTGCAAGCTTTGGCTGCCGGAGAATCTGCTCGACCGTGGCGACAGGATGACAATGGCAGCTTCGGTCGAGGGTCGCGTACCGTTTCTTGACCACGAATTTATCGAATATGCTTTCGCTCTCCCTGTCAATGCAAAAATAAGAAAATTCGACCGCAAGTGGTTGATAAAACAGGTCGCTCTGCGTCATTTGCCAAGGGACATCGTTTATCGAAAGAAAGTCGGCTTTGCCATTCCGCTGGCACAGTGGTTTTGCGGGCAGCTGAAAAATATGTGTTATGACAGGATATGCGGCAAAAAAAGTTTTCTTACCGATTTCTTTTCTGCTTCGCAACTTCGTACTATTCTCGATGAACACAGCTCCTTGCGAAAAGACAATTCACATAAAATATGGACGCTGCTCGGACTTTCAATTTGGGCTGATGTCGCCTGTAAGAAATCAAAAATTTCACCTCGGTCCAATTCGATAGAAGTATTAAATGGAGGAATCAATGAACGAACAAGTAAAAGCCTTAGATAAAAAACCGCCAGCCGTCAATATCCTCGGCCTTAATGTTCATGCTATCGATATGCGGCAATTGATATGTATAGCGGATAATTATATCCAAAGCCGAACTCAACTGCTTCTCGGCGTAGTCAACGCTGCCAAACTGGTAAATATGAAAAAGGATAAAACGCTACGTCAAAGCCTTGAACAAACCGATCTGATGTTAGCCGACGGTATGCCCATAGTATGGTTGTCCAGGCTGCTCGGTAAACCGCTGCCGGGAAGAGTGGCTGGAATAGAGATAATGTACAATCTTATGGAGCTTGCTTCAAAGAAAGGCTACAGAGTATTTTTCCTTGGCGCCGCGGAAAATGTCGTTCAAAAAGTTGCCGAAAACGCGAGGGAAAATTATCCCGGTATGAAGATTGCGGGATACAGGAACGGCTATTTCTCTGAGGATGACCAACAGGATGTTGCCGAGCAGATAAAAAGCAGCCGCGCCGACATTCTTTTTGTCGCCATAACCTCACCTAGGAAAGAGAACTTTCTCAGTAAATACAGGCTCTTTATGGATGTTCCTATATATCACGGTGTCGGTGGAAGTTTCGACGTATTCGCCGGAGTGACCAAACGAGCGCCTTTGTGGATGCAGCGTTACGGGCTTGAATGGTTCTATCGTTTTATGCAGGAGCCGTTGAGAATGTGGAAAAGGTATCTTGTGACCAATACCATATTTTTGAAACTGAGCTTTCAGGCTGTTCTCGAATCAAGATACAAACGTGTGATGGACAAGTAACTGGTATGAAAAAAAAGCAGATAAAAATAAAAGCTATTATTCTTGCGGGCACGCGGGATTTTGGTAGATGCCCCATAGCGTCAAAAATGCCGCTGGCAATGTGGCCTCTTGTCGATAAACCGATCGTAGAAAAATTACTTACGCGCCTTACCGAAAACGGTATTGAGGATACCTATATATGCTGCAACGGCGACAGCTCCATGCTGCAAAAATCATTATCCGAAGTTTACGGAATGAATGTCAAATTTCTTGACGAACCGTTTCCGGCAGGTACTGCCGGATGTATCCGCGATGCCGCCAACGGTGATACGGAGTCACTTTATCTGCTTATTCACGCTACATTTCTGCCTTGCTTTGATATCGCGAAAATTATCATTCAGCACAAAAACGATGTCGCCGAATTATCTGTAGTTCTTGCGGAAAATACGGCAGAAAGTTGGCAAACGGTGATGCATGTTTGTGAGCCTACGGTGCTCGATTTTATACCGGCTGTTGGTTACTTTGATATAAAAGAAGGTCTTATCCCCGCTATGGTCAGGCATGGGCGAACCGTTAGGGCACAACGTCTGTCCGAAAAATTCATCAGTTTCCATGACCGTGATTCATATATTCGCTCGCTCGACAAATATCTGCAAACTGCCGAATTTCCACAGAGTTTCGGCGATGATTTTGTCAGGGATAACTCGGTAATAAGGGCTAAAAGTGCTTACATTGCGCCGACCGCCCGCATCTTCGGCAAGGTTGTATTACGTGACAATGTTCGTATAGAGGATGACGCTGTGCTTTTCGGTTCATGCGTTATCGGAAACAATTCCTGCGTTGGTAAAGGTTCGATAGTCACCGGTTCTATTATATGGGACAATGTCAAAATTGGGGATAATTGCTGCATCAAAAACTGCGTTATAGCCAACAAGGCCGCCATTCCGGATAACAGCGTATTTGAAAATCAAGGCATAACTTGGGCAAAACAATATTTCAGGATGTACACAGATATAAAGAAATTTGCTGTTCGTATGGAAGATCAAGGTGTACAAAAGCTGCATGAATTTTCGAGAAAACCTTTCCCTAAGCATGTAGCGATTATTTCGGCAATACTTTTGCTGGCAGCTTTTTTGTGGTCTTATTTACCCTCGATTCAGGAGTTGTCCCAGATATGGATGAAAAGCGATGAATATTCCAGCGGCCTGTTGGTTCCGTTTTTGGGGGTTTATGTTTTATGGACACGGCGGAGTAAATTTTCAGACGCCCAAATAAAACCCTCGCTTTACGGTCTTTTTATTCTCGCATTAGCGGAAGCCATGCGACATTTCGGTCTGTTTTTTATGTACGGTTCAGCGCAGCGGCTTTCGCTTGTGGTCGCTATTTTTGGATTTGTATTGCTGTTATTCGGTACAAAAATATTTGCGAAAGTGTTTACAATTTTGATATTTTTATTTCTGATGATACCTCCCCCCAATCGTGTGCACGCTGCGGTGACACTTCCTTTGCAGGAGCTTGCGACCCGTTCGGCGGTATTCTGTCATGAGATGCTTGGTATGCAGGTATTTCGGGAGGGAAACGTCATTCACCTTAACGGTTCTGCGGTTGCCATTGCCGAAGCCTGCAACGGTCTGAGAATGGCGACAGCATTTCTGGTTATAGCGGCCTGGGTGACCTTGCTTGCCTCGCGGCCCTGGTGGCAGAAGGGGCTGGTGTTTTTATCCGCGTTGCCAATCGCTCTTGTCTGTAATACGATAAGGCTGGCGCTTACGGCAATAGCGTTCACACGTATTTCCGGGCCAAGATGGGAGACGCTGTTTCATGATTTTGGCGGCTATGCGATGATGCCGCTTGCGCTTGGAATGATCTTTTTTGAGATATGGCTGTTTGACCGTTTGACAGTCGAACGCAAAGATGCCAAGCCGCAAATAATTTATAGAACCCTCAGTATGAACTCTTAGTTGTTGGAGAAATGAGTATGTACGATCTTGAAAAATACAATGGTAACGACGGCGGACATAATATGTTGACATTATCCGGCGCGAATAATGGTCAGTCGGATACAAAACTGATAATCCCGATGTTGCGAAGGTGGCGTATAGTGCTTTTGATATTCCTTATCTTTACCGGCATAGGGATGCCGATAGTCTGGTTGAAAATAAAACCAGCGTATCAAACTACTGCGGCTATCAGGATCAAGCCCATCCTGCAGCGGTTGGTGTATGGTGATATGGAATCGGAGCGCGTTATGCCTATGTACACCAACTTCATGAATACTCAAGCCGACCTGATACAGAGCGATAAAATACTTCAGCGGGTTGCCGATGATCTGGTGGAAAGGGATTTGAGCTATTTTGCGGAATCCGATCTGACGGCAAAAGAGAAATTGCTCGGTAAGAAATCGGCGGACCCGGTTGTGAAGCTTCGCAATACTCTTTCGAGCGAAACACTTTCAGTTAAGCCTGAAGAGGACAGCGAGCTTATCAAAATTTCGATGACCAATTCCAATCCTTATGAAGCCGCCCAGATCGTCGACGCTTTTGTCCAGGCGTATATGGCTATAGTTGTTTCTGACGAGACCGAAGAAGGAGATCTGAAGCTCAATGTTCTTGAAAATGAAAGGAAAATGCTTGCCGATAAGCTTCAGCGTCAGCGCAAATCCATACGGGATCTCGCCGAAGAATACGGCACCAGCGCTCTTGATTCAAGACGCAGCATCGGCCTTGAAAGAGTCGCTACATTACAGTCTAAGCTCACAGAGTTCGAAATGCGAAGGATTGCGCTCGAGGTACAGGTGCAGATGCTGGAAAACTCGCAAAACCGCAAAATCGAAGTGGAAGATTTTGTCAAGCTCGAAAATGATTATGTCAATGCCGACCTGATGGTTCAAAATCTCAGCGCCAATATCGCGGAACTTGAACAGGCATTGATTGTCGCACAGCAGACTCTTGCCCCGACCAACCCAGAACTTGCCCGCAAGACCCAATTGATTGAAACCCTTAAAAATCGTCTCAAAGAACGACAAGAAGAGGTGGTTGGTAATTTTGAAAAAATGGTTGCTGCGGAGATGAGTAAAAATGACAAAGTTCAGCTTGCCAACGCCAGGTTTGAACTTGATGAAGTAAAGGCGCATACCGAGCATCTGAAGAAAATACTTGCCCAGGAAGATACCGGAACAATTGCACTTGGCAGAAAGCAGCTTGCGATAGACGATCTTCAGGAGCAATTACAGCTAACAAAGGATTATTACGAAACTGTGCGGCAGCGTATTCAGGAGCTTGAAGTAGAACGCAAGCGGCCGGCTCGGATTTCGGTGGCTTATTACGCCAATACAATTCCGGAAGATGACAAACGAATGAAGTTTTCGGCGGTGGTTGTTTTCGCCGGACTTGCCTTAGGCGGGTTATTTGCCTTTATGAAGGATAAGACCGACACCAGTCTGCATACGCCGGAAGATGTTATCAAACATGTCGGCAGCAGGATAATCGGAACCACTACTCGCACTGATGGAATGCGAAAGTCGCTGTTGAGCCAGCAAGTGGCCGAAGACTATGAGACGATTTTTGCAAATCTCGGTTTATTCAACGGCGAAGAAATTCCCTGTAAGCTGACCATAACCAGTGCCGGGCCGGGAGAAGGCAAGACAACGCTTGCTATAAATCTTGCAAGCAGCATTGCAAGGTCGGGTAAAAAAGTCCTGTTGGTTGATGGCGACCTCAGAAAGCCCGATATTGCTCGCCTGCTGCGGATACAATATCCGCGTAATGGGCTGCGCGAATTGCTGCGAAGCAAGAAATTCGAGGATGTTGTTTATACCGAACCGACAAGAGGCATTGATGTTCTGACCGCTAACCCTTGTCGTCCTTCGGATATATATGAGTTGATCGCGAAAAAAAACACTCTGAATTTTATTAACGCTGTCAGTCTCAAATATGACCATGTTATCATCGATTCGCCCCCTGTGCTTGCTGTGCCCGATGCCCTGTTGTGGGCGAAAATGGCTGATGCTGTTATCCTGACCAGCTTTGCTGACCGTACAGAAAGCGAAGACCTCAAAGAGACTTTTGCCAGACTGACAAGGATTAAGGTTAAGGTGATAGGGACGGTACTTAATAACGTCAGCCGCAACAATAGTTACAATCCCTACGGCTACGGCTACGCCGCAAGCGTCAAAAGAACCAGAAAACCGACTAATGCCGTTTTGCTGCCGACACAGAAAAAGGAGCAGAGTCAGTGATATCAACATTTGTAAATTACAATGTGATACATAACGAATCGCAAGCGGAAACATCATTGCTGCGAAAAGTTTTCACTTCGCCGTTTTTGCGGGATATCTTCTGCCGGCTTCGGTTTATTCACAATGGTTTTCAAAACAGTAAAAAACTGTTTGCACCGAGCCAGTGGCAGTGCGGAAATTCGCCGAATATACGATCGACCAATTATCATACCATTCTTTCTTCGGACTTGATTCACAAAGGGATCGATTGTGTAATATCAAACGCAGCTTATGTGACGGATTTTAATATCAGCCGCCTTAACAAACTTATCAGCCAAAACGGTGCCGACATATTCTCTGTTACCGTCGATCCTGATTTGGTCGGTTACAGGGAAAAAATACTGGTGACATCACGCGGCGGCATCGCCGGCGTCCGAAGGATGTATGGAAATTATATTGAATCTGACAGGATACCGTGTTGTTGGCCGCATCATTTTGTTATCAGAAATTCAAAATTGAACAGGATAATTCGTGAAGGCGGTCTTTGTGCCAGTTTTGGTGATTTTGTGGAACTGTCACTCCGCCTTGGGCTGATCTGGAAGAGTTTTAGAATAGGCGGCTGGGTTCTTAACCTTGAAGAGCAAAGCGATCTGATTGAATTTTTTAGTAATGCCGCCAGTTCGATGCCGCAGAATAGAAGCGATAAAAAGCAAACGCAAATTCATTCCGGCGCAAGACTCGTCGGTAAAAATATTTTAGCCGACAGTGTTAAAATTGACAAAGGTGCGGTTGTCCTTGGTCCTTCGATACTTGCTGATAATGTTACACTCTCAGCCGACTGTGCTATAAACGCTTCTATAATCGGGCCCGGGGTTTATATTGAATCTGGAACGGTTCTTGAAAACAGAATCGTATTTGAAACGCCCCTCGACTCATCTGAACCGCATAGGCCAAAACCGACACCGTCGAGAATAATAAACAAAAGTTTTAGAACCTGGCCGCTGTTATCATACCCGCGATTAATTAAAGGTGTAATTGATTTTCTTATCTCAGCAGCGGCGATTATTTTATTTGCGCCTGTTTTTCTTATAGTCGCCATTGCCGTCAAGCTCAATTCAAAAGGTACTGTCCTTTTCGGACACAAGCGGCAGGGCAAAGGCGGCAAAGAGTTTCGGTGCTGGAAATTTCGCACTATGATTATCGGTGCGAATGATATCCAGAACAAACTTCGCACAAAAAACGAAGTTGATGGACCGCAATTCAAAATGGAAAACGATCCGCGAATAACAGCTGTTGGCAAATTTCTTAGAGAAACATATCTCGATGAAATACCGCAATTTATTAACATCCTGCTCGGGCAGATGAGTCTTGTAGGGCCTCGCCCATCGCCAAAAAGCGAAAACTCTCTTTGCCCGGTATGGCGCGACGCCAGACTTTCGGTACGACCGGGTATTACAGGCTTGTGGCAGGTCAAACGCACACGGCTTGCCGGAAGGGATTTCCAGGAGTGGATATACTACGATATAAAATATGTCCAAAATATGGGTCTTTGGCTTGACATTACCATTTGTCTTCGGACTGCCGCAAAGTTGATCGCTAATTTTTTAAGGAAGATTTGAGAGAGTAAACGCATGGCAAAAAAATATAGTTTTAACTGGAAGCTGGCATTAGTGTTTGTTGTTGCGGTACTGATACTCGCCTTTACAGCCGTAAAACTGCGAAGCTGGCAGCGAAACCGAATGGCTTTAAGGGCCTATCAGGTTGGGCTTGTGGCTTATGAACAGGGACAGTGGATGGAAGCGGCAAGAAATTTAGGTCAATATGTCGCTGTCAATTTGCAGGATGTGGAGGCTCTGCTTAAATATGCCGACTCGCAATTGAATATCAGACCTTTAAAACAGGACAGCGTTAAACAAGCCATAGCTTCATATCGTTCCATACTCAGGATAGACCGCCGCAATGAAGAAGCGGCAATGAAATTGATAGATCTTTATTTACAGATGAATATCGCCTCCGAAGGCCAGTTTATCGCTGAGCGATTTCTTGAACAAAAAAATTCTCCTTCCATCCGTAAACTGCTGGCTTCCTGTTTTATTCAGCGAAACGAACCTAAAAAGGCTTTTGAACACTTAAACAAGGTTGCTGCGGATGATTTCACCGATATCGCGGCGTTTGAGAATCTCGGAAAAATAATAGAACGAAATCAGGAAGATTTTCTTGTGCCGAAATCGTACTGGTTTGAACAGGCTGTTGAGAAAAATCCTGCAAATGCAATGGCTTATGTGGTTCGCGCCTCTTTCTATTTGCGTAACGGCCAAAAAGATAAAGCTGCTGAAGATCTCATGAAAAGTGAACAACTCGATATATCCGATCCAGCGGTGCGGCTGCGGCTTGCGGTTGAATTTGCCAATGCACAAGATTTTGAGAAGGCGTACTATCATATTAACGAGGCCAGAAAAAACGACCCGCAAAATCTTTCTGTATGGCTGACATGGGCGGATATTGCGATGCATCAGGGAACAAAAGAGCAGATGGCCGGCATTGCCAAAAACGGGCTGCAAACTCTTAAACAAAACCTCGACTTTATGCCGGTCGCAGCGGAATTGTTAATTCGAGCAGATGAACTGGAACAAGCCGAACAATGCATTGTTACTCTCAAAAAATACCAGATCGATCCGCCTTATACATTGTATCTGGATGGCCTTTTAGCCGACAAGCAGCAGGATGACAATAAAGCCATACAAGCGTTTCGTCAGGCAATTGGGATGGGTGATGATTCACAAAGAACCAAACTGGCTCTGGCGGTTGTGCTTGACAGAAGCGGCGACTATGTTTCTGCGATAAAACAGCTAAGAACTCTTGTTGCTGAAAATCCACGTTTCTTCGCCGGTCATTTCGAACTTGCTCGTATATTTCTAAAACTTCAGGATTTTCATGAAGCCGAAAAATCCGCACTATTTGCGATTGAATTGCGGCCCGATGACATCAGTGCCGAGATGATATATCTTCAGGCTAAAATAGGACTGATGGACGGGTCTAATGAAAAGGATATCAGTCAATTAGAGGCTCTTTTGAGCGAGTTTGAAGAAAAAACCGGCGGCTCTGCGGAGGCAAAACTCCTTCGCTTCCGATTCTCCATTCGATGCGGCAAATTTGAAAATGCGCAGCAGGATATCGAACAGATACCGGCACAAGACAAAGATAATTTTCAAGTTGCTATGGCAAAAGTTGATCTGCTCCGTGCTCAGGATGAAAATGAAAAAGCCATAGAAATGCTTATCGAAATAATAAGTAAATACCCACAGGAAACTATCCCAGCCGTGACTCTTGCCGACCTGTTTGTGCAGGAAAACGATTATCAAAAGGCGTTCAGTGTCCTTAACGAAGTGATGGATCGGACAGAAAATCTGTCTGCTCGGCGTCAGCTTGCCCTTTTCATTGCGCAGATGCACTACAAGGTCGGCCAGACCGAACAATCGCTCGAATTCCTAAAGACTGTTGACACAAAATTACAAGACCAGATACCCATAAAAATGGCTATGATTCAGTATGCTCAAAAACTCAACAGGCTCGCATTTTGCCAGCAGGTCATCGATCAGGTACGAATATTAGAAGGTGACAGCGGAAAACAGTGGAAGTATGCGCAGGCGAATTTGTGGTTGATCGGAGACGATTTTTCTGGGCATTATCCGCAAATCGTGGAAATACTTAAAGAGAATCTCGCTGCCAACCCCGAAGACCAGCTAAGCCGGGTACTTCTTGCCTCGGCTTACGAAAAGGCTGGGCAAAAGCATCTGGCTGTAAATACATATAAACAAGCCCTGCAAATCTGGCCTGAAAATATAAAAATACTCTCGATGACAGTGTCCGCTATGTATAAGATAAAGCAATACAATCAGGCCGATGAACTGCTCGACAGTTTTATCGATCAGCCGAACCTTAACCCCGAGTTTGCTAAAGTTCGGCTCCAAAGCTATCTGCGAAGAGGCAGAATAAAACAGGCTCACACCATTTTGGAGCAGCTTGTCGCTCAGGATCAAAACGATACAACCTTGCAGCTTGCCATTGCGCTGCTCAAAATGACTGAGCAGGATTATGACGGCGCTGCCGAAATGCTGAACAAACTGTGCGAGAACAGTCCAAATTTCTTGCCCGTTTTTACCGCCATAATTGAGCTTAACATTCGCCGCAAAAATTATGACAAAGCCCTTGAGGTTTGCGACAAAATGGTAGCGGACTTCAATAACGCCTCACCTTATATCGTTCGCGGCAAAGTCTATGCAATGCTCGGCAGAGACAGTGACGCTAAAACTGATTTTATACGTGCATCCCAGATAGAACCGTCCAATATTGAAGTTTGGATACTTAAAAGCGATTTTTATCGTTCCATCGGCGATATGGAAAATGCGGCAAGCGACATTGAAAAGGCGCTTACCATCGACCCCTCCGACGCTCTTATATGCAAACGAGCGATATCGCTGTTCCTTGCCTCCGATGATTCCGATAGAACCCGAAGGGGTAAAGTTCTTCTTGACCGTGTTCTTGAAGCTAACCCCGATGATGTCGAGCTTCAGATTTATCATGCGGCTTTATTGATAAATAATCAGAGCATCAATGACCGGCAGCAGGCGTCTTTGATACTTCAGAAAATTACGGAACAGCATCCCCAATATCCGCAGGGCTGGGTGCTTCTGTCTCGTATTTATCTTGAAAGAAAGGAAAAAGGCAAAGCCATGGAAGCCGTTCTCGCAGGGTTTGAGTACTCTCCCAACGACAAGATGCTTCTTGCCGCGAAGGCGCATATTGAAGCCCAGGGGTCGCCTCAAATCGCCATTCCCACCCTCAAAATGCTGAACGAATTATATCCTGATGATGCGGCTATCGGATTGAGTCTTGCCGACATTTATACTGCTGAAGGAAATTTCGCTTTGGCGATTGACACACTTAACGAATTGAACGCTCATTGTTCGCAGCTCCAAAAAGCCAAGGTCGATGCTTCTCTGGCCGCTGCTCTATACCGAAGCGGCAAAAAACAACAGGCGCAGCAGCAATTCCAAACCCTCTACAAAGGCTCGGTTGATCTTGGCCAAGTTTTCTTGACGGAAATGGATCTATTCATCGAAGAAGGTGACTACGGTAAGGTCGATGGTTTGATCCAGCAGCGTTTAAAGACCATCCCGATGCAGAAAAGCACCCTTGTCACGGCGGCGCAAAAACTTGCTGTTACTGGTGACCCGAATGCACGGAAGATATCCGAAAGTCTCTTGCGGCTGGTGCTCGATCAGCAGCCCGACAATATACAGGCTTTAAGCAGCCTGGCCATACTCCTGCAGATGCAGGGCAAAAATACCGAATCCGAGAACTTGTATAAACGCGTTCTCCAGTTGGAAAATGACAACCTTGTCGCGATCAATAATCTTGCCTGGCTGCTGTGTGAACAGGACGGCAAAACACACGATGCACTGCGGCTTGCCCGCAGGGGGCTTGAAATATCGCCGGATTATGCCGACCTCATAGATACCTGCGGAATTATTTATTACAAGCTTGGCGAACACGGGAAAGCCGTCGAATGTTTTACGCGGTGTCTTGAACTTTTCCCAAAGGGTAGCGCACCAGCGGCGTTGTCGCATTTTCATTTTGCGCAGGCCAGTGCCTCGCTTGGCGACACTACCGCAGCGGCAAAGAATTTACTGATAGCTCTGCAAATAAGCACAACAGCCGGAGGCCTGAGCGATTCACAGACCCAGCAGGCTGAAAACCTTTTGGCTAAATTATCGAAAGAGGATAGCCATGGCAAAATTACCCGATGAAAATAATGTTGACAGAACCGAGCCGTTATTTAGAAGACCCACCGGTATGCTGCTCGATGAAAAGCAGTGGCTCTTCCTGAAGGAACGCTATCACATGACGCCGCGCGAATTGCAGGTGGCGATTTTGGTGTGTCGCGGCTTTAATAACGACGAAATCGCCCGTGCGCTAAAAGTGCGGCAGGGAACGGTTAAAACTCACCTTCGCAATATCTATCGGCGAGTGAGGG
The DNA here is from genome assembly GCA_028715705.1 of Phycisphaerae bacterium. Lineage (GTDB taxonomy): Bacteria > Planctomycetota > Phycisphaerae > Sedimentisphaerales > Anaerobacaceae > JAQURJ01. The sequence continues at coordinate 21,716 of JAQURJ010000009.1, forward strand.
TCAGGAATAAAGTGACGCTTCTGCTAAAATTCGTTGAGGATGTTAACAGATTCTACATGCCGCAGGCCGAAGAAGTCCAGCGTATCCCTATCGTCGAAACAAAGCTAAAGACCAGCGTTGTTTCAAAAGAACCGGAAAAAACCGGTACCTGAGTTACTTTGAACCACCGTTAAAGAAATCGCCAGCCTCTAAAGCTTTACGTTTTTTTAGGTATCCGTAATTTTATATTTTTTTGTTAGTCCTTTCTTACTTTCACACCCTTTTCAACTTTTCTTACCTTTTGCCCTTCCTGCCGATTAACAATACCGGTGGTCTAATGATTTTTCTTGAAAACCCGCCAATAATATAATACAACCCAGACCGTGATTCGACAGAATAGTGATGGGAATAGGAGTAGGGATAGTTAACATTTGTTACGGAATGTCTTTTTGTCATTCCCGCGAAGGCGGGAATCCAGTTTGCTAAATCAGAATTTTAGGGGATCGTAATGAAAAAGAAAACATCGTGGCAGGAGAAGTTAGCCGACAGCAAAGATTTGCCTCGCGTCGAAAAAATAGATGAGAAAAAGAGCAAAAGATGGGGGATGGGTACTTTCGTCATACCTGCACCACTTGAGGTTGATGCGATAATGAAACAGGTGCCGAAGGGAAAACTCATTACGATAAACGACATCAGGCAGATTGTTGCGAAACGGCATAAGGCTACAATCGGCTGCCCGATTACGACAGGTATATTTTCATGGATTGCCGCACACGCAGCCGATGAAATGGAAAAAGAGGGCAAAAAGAATATTACTCCCTATTGGCGAACCCTGAAAACAGGCGGCATATTGAACGAAAAATACCCCGGCGGACTTGAAAATCTCAAAACCAGACTGGAATCCGAAGGCCACGCAGTAATCCAAAAAGGTCGAAGCAAAAATTTCATGGTCAAAGATTTTGAAAAGGTATTATTTGAGATTAAATGAAATAACCTGTGAGCAAAGAGCCAACTCTAAATTATGAGAAAAGCTAATATGAAAAAACCTTATGAAGGCCATGAGATTGCGTATAAGCGGCTTAAAAAAGAAGGCATTCTAAGCTGGAGCGGCAGCAGGAAGAACAAGAGGCATACTACGCTGCATGGCGATATAAAGGTATTTTTAAAAGACGTTCTTTCCCAGCCGTGGGCGCCAAAAAGCGGCAGGGTGATAGAGCTTGGCTGCGGCACGGGGCCGATTGACAGAAAAGGATTTTACAAGGAATGCGAAGGCTATAAATTTGTTAATAACATTATTTATGTCCCGTTCGAAGATAATAGCTACGAAAAGTTAGCGGCCTTCAACGACAAAACTTATCTTCCAACACGGTATGTCGCGGACTGGAAAGATATCCTTACTGAAATAAAACAAGCTGGTTTTGAATCGAAGCTGATAAGATACCATGCGAATAATTTTAAGGATACATTTGGCACGCTTACCGTTGGATCGGTAAAATAGAAAAATTTAATCGAATAAGGAACAACAGTGAATATTGACATAAAACAGCTTGTTATTGGATTAGGCCTAACAGCGGTTCTGGCGGTGGGAGCGGGTTTGTTTATCGGCTGGTTAACGGATACGCGTTGGGGTACGCGTGCCCTGTTGCATTCAAGGCCGCGGCGAAACAATATGCCGCCAGTTGTTCCGCTTGCGCTGTTTTTTATATGGTTAGCCGGCGCCGGCTTGGGTGCCGCTTTGGTCAAAAGACTTTTCCCCAATATAACCGACCGGCAATTTGCGATAGCCGTCAACATAATCTACGTGATATGGGGGGTAGTTACGGTTGGGACAACAACGTTTTTTGTGAAAAGACATTTTGCGCGAGGACTGCGGGGCTTTGGAATCCGGTTCAAAACGGCAGGCAGAGATTTTGCGTGGGCAGCGGTCAACCTTGTCAGCGTCTGGCCGCTCATTTTTGCGGCTATGTATATCACTCTTTTCATTGGCAAATTGATATACGGAGCCGATTTTCAAATGACCCAGCACGAGGAACTGAAATTATTGACCGAATACAGCAGCCCCCCCATGATAGCAGCCATAATCATAGTCGCAGTCGTTGCGGCTCCAATCGTTGAGGAACTTCTCTTCCGCGGCATGTTCCAGACGATAATACGTTCTTATACCGGCAGCGCGTGGATCGGGATATTTTTTACCGCTGCGCTGTTTTCGATGATCCATATAACCAACCCCACTCATCTGCCGGCGATATTCGTGTTGAGTCTCTGCCTCGGTTATGCCTACGAGAAAAGCGGTTCGCTTCTTCGGAGCATTTTCATTCACGCGATGTTCAACGCCACAGCCGTTATCGGGACATTGCTCGGGGCGTAGAGGCTGATGAAGTTTATCCGCCTCGGCAGAACTTAGTTTGATAAAAAGACTTTGTGTTTAGTTGATATTCGAATATAATTTAGATATAAGAAAAAAATGGGGTTGATGTGGTACAGGCCAACGAGATATTGATGCTAATTCTGACCGTAGCTATAAGCATAGCCGCAGGTGTCAATTACGGTTATCTGCGGCGGATTCCATGGCATTCACTGATCACGGCAAGTTTCGCTTTTTTTGCAATTTCCTACTTTTTCACAGTTGCGGAGGGTTTTTTCCTGGGCCCTATTCTAAACAGCCTGGAACATATTGGATATGCCGTTAGCACTGCTCTGTTGGCATACTGGTGCCGGCTTGTATTTGGCAGCAAAGGAATTCGCCGATGAACTGGGTAGCGTTTCTGGATATCATCGCAATGACAAGCTGCGGTTTTGCGGCTTATTGGGTTATTCGCGGATGGAAAATTTCCGGTTTTAACATCGGCCTGCGTTTACTTATCCTTGCCCTTGCCGGCCTGGTCTTTTTGTACGCCTGTTTTTTGTTCCTCGAATGGTCGCATCTTACGCATCCGATGGAGAATACAGAAGACCTGATCGGAGCTTTTTTGCCGATGCTCTGGGCGTTTTTATTTTATGCTTTTGTCAGAAATATCTACGAAACCGACCTTTTAGAAAGCCGTGAACGTTTCCGGGCTATTACGGAAACAACCAGCGACTGGATATGGGAGACGGATGCAAAAGGTACCTTTACATATTCAAACCCAGGCGCAAAAAAACTGCTTGGCTATGATTCTGAGCAAGTGCTCGGCAAAACGCTTTTCGATTTCACGAGCAAAGACCACCAGATAAGGTTTCGCAAGCGTTTCCAAAGAATCTCAAGTCAATCGGTTCCGCTTGTACAGGTCAGGGTACGTGCTATCCGGCGGGACGGGCATAAAGTTTATCTTGAAATAAGTGGAATGCCGTTTTTCGACGGTTCAACGCTTATCGGATATAGAGGTATAAGCCGCGATGTTACCGAACGTAGAAATAGCGAAAAAGCTATTGAAAAACTAAATACTCAGTTCGCTGAAAAAAACGAAGAACTCGAAGCTATTCTCTACGCCGCTGCGCACGATCTTCGTGCCCCGCTGGTAAATCTCGATGGTTTCGGACACATTCTCTCCCAAAGTGCCGAGGAACTCTCCGAGAAACTCAATGCCCCCCCAATTCGACAGCAGCTTGAAAAGTCAGTTCTGGATATACTTGACCGCACCATTCCTGAAGCCGTTGGTTTCATCAATATAAGTCTGCACAAGATCAACGATCTTATCTCCGGCTTGCTTAAAGTTTCTCGTTTGCCGTCCGAAAAATCACATCCGCAGAATATTAATATGAATAAACTTGCCTCTGCTGTTGCGGCAAGTTTTGAATATACGATTCGAGAACTTGGGGCTACAGTTGATATTCGCCCAATGCCGCCATGTTTTGCCGACCCAGGCCAGATTACTCGCGTCTTTTTAAATCTGGTCAGTAACGCCATTATGTATCGTCAGCCCGACCGCCCTTTAAAAATTACTATCCGCGGAAAGACAAACGCAAACCGCAGTGTCTATTGCGTCGAAGACAACGGTATCGGTATCGCACCGGAGCATCAATCCAAGATATTTCTGTTGTTTCACAGGCTTGAGCCTGGTAAGAAAATTGGCGAGGGCATTGGCCTGACCATCGCTAAAAGGATCCTCGCCCGTAATAATGGTCAAATCTGGGTATCGAGCGAGCCGGACAAAGGCAGCCGATTTTATGTCTCTCTGCCCCTCTCTGACAGGTCTCTGGAAACACAGTTTGTATAAAAAACCACCTTGCCTCGATAAATCATCCATCCACACTTTTGCTTTTTGCCTTTTGCTTTTTCAAAATAACAATCGGTCGGTTTGAGCATTTTACCCTGCGTTAATCAGGTGTTTCCTTATTTCTTGAGGAAGGGTTTTCGTTTATCGTCTAAATCTGCGGTTTTTAACAAAAACAGTATTTTTTTGAAAGGGGTACAAAATGAAACGGTACATGGTTTATGGAATTGTGATTTTGCTGGCAGCCGGAAGCTTGTATATGGCAATTGCTGCAACTGACAGCAATATGCCTATGATGGGCAGGCGACAAATGGGCAAGGGCATGATGCCTGATATGAAGGCTGGCTGTCCAATGTGCACGATGCGGTGCGGGGCTATGATGCAAAAACAGATCGCCCCCACCGAAGACGGCGGCGTGATTGTGATGGCCTGCGGTGAGCTGATGAAGTTCGATAAAGACCTTAACCTTGCCAAGAAGATCGATATTCCTGTTGACGAAGCAAAAATGGAAGCCAAAATGAAGGCCATGATGGAAAAATGCCCCATGTGCAAAATGATGAAACAGAATATGCAAAGCACTACTAATGAGGGAATGTAAACTCGATTTGCGCAGTACGCAGGACTAAGTACGCGGTACGCAGTCAGTGATTCTCACTGACGGTCTTGTCTTTTTCGGCCACTTTTTGTGACATTTCGTCTCTGAATTTTTGCAGCTTTGCCGCGAGTTCCGCATCAGACAGAGCCAGCATCTGTACGGCCAAAATAGCCGCATTTCTTGCGCCGGCTTTGCCGATGGCGACTGTCGCGACAGGAATTCCGGGCGGCATCTGGACGGTACTCAAAAGGGCATCCAGCCCACCGATGCCGGTGTCGCTGTTCATCGGTACTCCGATAATCGGAAGCGTTGTTTGTGCGGCCATGGCCCCAGCCAGGTGCGCAGCCATCCCAGCCGCGGCGATTATGACCTTTATCCCATTTCCGGCGGCGTTAGATGCGAATTCCGCTGCCGTGACGGGGGTGCGATGTGCACTGATTACACGGACTATTGGGACTATCCCGAAATCCTTCAACTGTTCGATACAGCCTTTCATTGTCGCCAAATCGCTGTCCGAACCCATTACCACCGCCACAGAACTTGTTTTAGCCATTGTTTTTTCTTCCCATAAGGTTACAATTATCTCTGTCTAAGCGGTATAATAACGGATAATCAGATAATTTCAAGTGTACAGGTGCGAAATGGAAATTAGAAAACCCGTCGTTTCAGGCCAGTTCTACCCCGCAGGCGAAGCCGAATGCATCCGCCAGATAGAACAATTCCTGCGAGAGCGGACTTTCATCGGCACCCTTCCAGACACCATTGATGCGGCCATAGTACCGCACGCTGGGTGGATGTTCAGCGGTTCGCTGGCCGCCCTCGCCTTGTCGGCTGTGAAGGAGCAAAATGAAAAAGTTGATACATTCATTATCTTTGGTGCAGCCCATAGCTCCGCTGGTGCCGCTGCCGGTGCCGTTTTCGACAAAGGCGCATGGATCACTCCCCTTGGCGAAATAGAGATAGACGAACCACTCGCAGCCGAAATAATCGACCAAACCCAGGCCGCTGCCGATATTCGCGCCCACCGCTACGAGCACAGCATCGAAGTCCAGATTCCCTTCATCCAGTATCTTTTTGAAGGCTCGAAAATTGTCCCCATAGTTACGCCGCCGGATGTTGCAGCTGTCGGCCTTGGCGCGAAGATTGCCGAAATAGTTAAATCCGGCCGCAAAAAAAACGTCTGCCTCGGTTCGACCGACCTGACCCATTACGGGCCGCGGTACGGTTTTGAACCGGCTGGCACTGGCGAAAAGGCGTTCGAGTGGGCAAAGGATGTCAACGACCGCCAATTCGTCGATTTAGCAATCAAAATGGATGCCAAAGAGCTATTGCGTTCGGCTTTGAGTAACTCCAGTGCCTGCGGACCCGGAGCAGCTGCTGCGACAACCGCTTTCGCAAAAGCAATGGGCAAAAAAAGCGGCACCCTGCTTTCGCTTACCAACAGTAGCGAGATTATGATTGAAAAGTTCAGCCAGCCCAGCGAAGACAGCGTCGGCTACGCCGCGATTGTCTTTTAGCTTGCCCCTGCCTTTTTTATCTGCTCCCAATCCTTTGATGGCTGCCTTGTGTATTGATAACTATTCCATTTTGCGTTATACTGCACCGAAAATGGGGAATAAATATGACAATTTTGCGATCAAGTAAAAATCCGATCATCAGTCCGCGGGATGTCCAGCCGACCCGTAACGACTTCGAGGTCGTTTGCGCGTTTAATCCGGCTGTAACAACGTATAACGGAAAAACCGTAATACTGCTCCGCGTAGCCGAGCGACCCGTGAACAATAACAATGAACTGATACAAACGGTTATCTATAACCCAGTCTCGGATTCGGTGGAAATAAAGACTTTTTCTAAAAATGCACCCGGCGTAAATTACAGCGACTCGCGAATGGTGATTACACCAGAAGGAAATTTTCTGACATCTCTTTCGCATCTGCGGCTTGCTGTCAGCGAGGATGGAGTAAAGTTCGATATCAGCCAAGCCCCTTGTCTTTTTCCACAAACCTTTTACGAATCCTACGGGATAGAAGACGCCCGTATTACGCCTATCGAAAATACCTTTTACATAACCTATGTAGCCGTCTCTCCTGCCGGAGTGACAACATGCCTGGCCTCGACACAAGACTTCGTGACATTCACTCGTCACGGTATCATCACCTGCCCTGACAACAAGGACGTGGTACTGTTCCCTGAAAAGATAGAAGGCAGATATTTTATGCTCCATCGGCCTGTTACACCGCTCTTTGGAAAGTATGAAATGTGGCTCGGCCAGTCACCGGATTTGGCCTGCTGGGGCGGGCACAGACATCTTATGGGAGTCTCTAAGAACAATTGGGACAGCAGCCGACTTGGAGCAGGTGCACCGCCCATCAAGACTGAGCACGGATGGCTCGAAATTTATCACGGCGTCGATTCCGGCAATCGCTATTGTCTCGGAGCTGTACTGATGGATTCAAACGACCCGTCAAAAATACTCGCCCGTACAAACGACCCTATTCTCGAACCGATAGCACCCTATGAAACAGAAGGCTTTTTCGGCAATGTTGTATTCACATGCGGCCTGACACAAAATAATGATGTGCTAAGGATTTATTACGGCGTAGCCGACACATCCGTCGCCGTCGCGGATATACCGCTGGCGGACATTTTTGCTGGTTTAAAATAGATAAGAAAATCAGATTTGCAATTTGGTTGAAATTAATTTTTTTGTGCGAGTTTCAGGCTGTGACGGCGATTCAGTCCCGGCGAGGCAAGCCGGCTTTTTCCGGCTATGCTTCTGGTCTCTGCAAGGTGTCCGCCTTTTGCCTGCATTTTTCGGAAAGCAAAGGATGCTTCAATTTTATCTTTCCAGGTTATGGCGTCGGTAACAATGGTAACAGTCTTGCCTCTTTGCAGCAGGCCAAGAGCCGTTGCCTTTACTGTGTCCTCGGCATTGGCGCCGATGATGATAAACTCGTTGGCAATGACTTCAGTAAAAAGCCTTTCGCTTCTCGGCTCTTCAAACGGGTCGGGACATCGTTCCTGAAGGATTATCTGGCGATAATTGCGGAGAACGTCGCAGGGCATATCCATTGAACTGTCGGGTGGGAAAACGATCCGGTCGTTTAGAAGTGTGAATCGAAGTTTTCTGATGGCGGGAGTGCCCTCAATAGAATATCGCCCCTCGCTGGAACCATTTGAGTTAGCATATATCTGGCATGTAGAGATAACGGGGATATTTTTCAAACGCGCCCAAGCCATCAACCTGCGGATATTGGCAAGAACTTTTTGCTGATGAGCGAAATCAGCTGGGTTTTTGAAGAAGAACCACTGGGTGCTTATATCCACCAGGATTTGTTTTCTTCTCGATCTCATAAGCTGACGTATCATTTTAGGTACCCCTTTGACCTTAATTTAAAATACGCACGGATTATCTCTACTGTTCTATATAATCGAACTGTATAAGGTGAAGGTTAATCAAAAAAGTAAAATTCTTAACTTGTACAAAAATTGCGTTTATAATACCGGCTTGGTTTTTGTTCAACAAATTACGTGTTTTTTTAGGTTTTTGGCATGACAGCTAAGCTAAAAGAGTATCCCGAACTTACTTTGACGCCGGAAAGTATCGAGTCAGCACTTGATTTTGAGGATATTTTCGGACGTAAGGCAGCCGTCCATATCGAGATAGGCTCAGGAAAGGGAACTTTCCTGTTAAATCAGGCAAAGGCAATGCCCGAAATGGATTTTATTGGTATCGAATGGGCGCGGAAATACTGCCGCCATGCTATCGACCGACTCGGCAGGTGGGGGATTAAAAATGTGCGAATTATTCGCACAGAAGCCGCCGATTTTTTAAGAGAACATATCAAGGATGGCTCTGTTGACTGCTTTCACATCTATTTTCCCGATCCATGGCCGAAGAAAAAGCATAATAAGCGGCGACTTGTTAATCTGGAGAATTTTGACCAACTGCTTAGATGTCTAAAACCCACTGGCATCATCAAATTCGCAACAGACCACGCCGACTACTTTGAGCAGGTAAAAAAGATAATAGCCGAAAAAACCGACCGGGTGGAAATAATTGATTTTACCCCTGCCGCTGGTACTGAAAATGGCGAAATCACCGGCACAAACTACGAGCGAAAATATATAAAAGATAAACGCGATATTCAGGCTGTTGCTGTTCGCAAAACCGCCTGATTATTTCAGCACTACTTTGCCTGTTCCGGCAGTGATTTTGCCTATTTTATAGACCGTTTCGCCGTAGCGGGTCAGCTTGGCTGCGACCGAATCGGCAAAGTCAGCGGCTACAACCAGAACAAACCCGATTCCCATATTAAAGACGCGGTACATTTCCTCTTCCTCGACGGGGCCTTTTTCCTGCAGAAAATCAAAAATGGGCGGCTTATCCCAACTTTTTTTATTCAGCACTGCGTCGCAGTCTTTGGGCAGCACTCGCGGGACATTCCCGACTAATCCGCCGCCGGTGATATGCGCCATGGCGTGAACTATCTGCTTGACCTTATACTGACCGAGCAGTTTGATAACCGGTTTGACATAAATTTTCGTCGGCTCCAGCAAACAATCGCCTATAGCCATGCTGCCAAGCTCGTCAACGCAATCGGTCATTTTCAAATTCAAACTTTTAAAGCAAATGTTTCTGGCAAGGGCGAAACCGTTGCTGTGCAGGCCGCTGGACGCCAGGCCGAGAATAACATCACCCTTTTCAACATTTTGGCCGGTGATGATGCGTTTTTTTTCCACCACCCCAACCGCAAAACCAGCCATATCGAAATCACCTTTGCTGTAAGTATCGGGCATTTCGGCTGTTTCCCCGCCCAAAAGTGCGCAATCCGCCATTTTGCACCCAGCCGCTACACCTTTTACCATCTCGGCGACAACTGCTGGTTCGAGCTTGTTGAGGGCTATATAATCAAGGAAAAACATCGGCTCGGCACCCTGTACCAGCATATCGTTTACGCTCATGGCCACAAGGTCGATGCCTACGGTGTCGTATCGCTTCATCTTTGCGGCTATTTGCACCTTGCTGCCCACGCCATCGGTGCAGGCGACAAGGACGGGGTTCTTGTAATTTCTTTTGAACAGTTTCTCGTCATAGTCGAGCCGGAACAGGCCGGCAAACCCGCCGGGCATATCCATTACCCGCGGGCCAAAGGTGCTGCTCATACTGGATTGGATACGCTCGACCATTTCGTCGTTGGCATCGATATCGACACCGGATTGGGCATAACTTAGGTATTTTGTCATCGGTTATCCGTAAATATCAACCTTGTTTTTGCACAGCCAAAAACCACGTGATGAGTTATTATATAACAGCAAGACCAAAATTCAAATTATAGTTTTTTTTCAAACTCGAGGGTGTGCGAGATTATTTTCTGGCCTCCTCTATGAGGCTTTTCGTTTTGCTTTCCAGTATATTTGCCATTGATTGCTGTAATACACACTGGCTAAGGCCATTAAGGCTTGGGCATTGTCTTTGTCCCACATCATCCAGAAGCCTTTGAGTCGTGCGGTCAGGCAGCCGCAGAACGATTCGGTATGTCCCGAGCCTATATCATAGCCCATATTCAGGAAAGAAGGATAATCAGTCATCGCTATGCGTCGTCATTGCGGGATGCTTTTTTGCTAAAGTTACTTTCTATTTTCAGCTTTCGGCTTCTTTTTCCTTTTGGTGTGCGGCTATGATCTGCTGCTGTACGTTTGGCGGAACGGGTTCATAGTGGCTAAGCGTCATCGAGTAGCTACCCTGTCCTCCGGTAACGCTTTTAAGCTGGCTATTGTACTGTGTTACTTCTGAAAGAGGCACCTGCGCCTTGATGACAATGAAGTTTCCGGCAAGCATATCCTGACCGATGACGCGACCACGTTTTGAGGCAAGATCGCCTGCGATATCACCTATGTTGTCAGCGGGGACAGTGATTTCCATATTGACGATCGGTTCGAGCAGAGCGGGTTTGGCCTTCTGAATGGCATCGATGAACGCTCCCTTGCCGGCAGCTCTGAACGCTACTTCTTTCGAATCGACCGGATGGTACTTGCCGTCATATACCGAAACCTTTACATCCTGCATCGGATAACCAGCTACGACGCCGCTTTTCATAACGTCGTCGATGCCCTTAACGATAGGAGCTTCAAACTGTCCCGGTATCGAGCCGCCGAAAATATCCCATCCGAATTGCATTGGCGGGTCAGAATTCCGCTCGGCTGGTTCTACGCGGAGATACACCTCGCCGAACTGGCCTGCGCCGCCGGTCTGCTTTTTGTGCCGGTAGTGGCCATCAGCTTTGCCGGTAATGGTTTCGCGATATGGAATCTTTGGCTGTTTTGTGTTTACGTTCAGCTTGAACTGCTTTTCCATTTTTTCGAGTACTACCCGCAGGTGCAGGTCGCCCAGGCCGCTGATAACCAGTTCCTTTGTTTGTGCGTCATGGTGAAATTTGAAGCACGGGTCCTCGTTGGTCAGTTTTTCCAGAGCCGTACTGATTTTCTGCTCGTCTCCGCGTGAAGCAGGTTCCAGTGCCAGCGAGAACATTGGTTCTGGGAAAGCTGCCATCTGGAATTTTCCGCTTACTTTGCCGTCGTGCAGCGTGTCGCCGAGCGTAAGTTCTTCGATCTTGGCAAGGGTGATGATGTCACCGGCGACGCCGGCGTCTATCTCCTTGGTTTCATTGCCCTGACTTTTTAATATATGGCCGGGACGGATAGCTTTTTTCTCATCGTTTCGCAACAGGCTGGTATCGCTTTTAAGAGTTCCGCTGAAGATGCGGATAGTGGAAAATTTCATATTGGAACGCGGATCGAAACCCACTCTGAATACCAGACCTGCCAGCGGACCTGATGAGTCTGCTTTGGCTTCGGCCTTGTTTTCGCCTTTGGCAAGCAACGCAGGCGCGGCTTGAGCGGGCGACGGGCTGTATTTGACGATTAAGTCAAGTAATTCTGTTATGCCTACCTCGCCTCTTGCGTTGGTAAAGATTATGGGAATGATGGTTCCGGTCTTCATCGCCTTGACGAAAACGAATGCTATCTGTTCGCTCGATATTGTCTCGCCGCCAAGATAGCTTTCCATAAGTGTATCGTCTGCTTCGATAACACTTTCGATAAGCTCGGTGTGAGCGTCTGCGACGCTGCCGATTGAAGAATCGCCGCTGTCGTTTATGATGCAGTCGATAACACTTTTGCTGTCTGCTGCCGGCAAATTTGCGCAGCGGCACTGTGAGCCGAAAGTTTCTCGAATATTTTTGAGCAGTTCCGGCAGGTCTATGTTATCGTTGTCCATCTTATTGATGACAATGATCTTGGGTTTATTTGCCTGGCTGGCAAGCTCGAAGAATTTGCGGGTGTTTGTTTCGATACCTGCCGATGCGCTAATGACTATTACTGCGGTTTCCGCAGCAGGGATGGCCCCGATGGCAGGTCCCATGAAGTCCGGATACCCGGGGGTGTCGATAAGGTTTATCAATATGCCGTTGTGGGTACAATTGGTGATAGCCGATTGAATCGAATGCAGGTGTTCTTTTTCCTCGTCGTAGTAGTCGCAGACACTCGATTTGTCGTCAACGCTTCCTAAACGGTTTACAGCGCCGGTTTTATGTAAAATCGACTCGGCAATGCTGGTCTTGCCGCAGCCGCCATGTCCCAGAAGCACGATATTGCGGATTTCACTTGTTTTAGCCACTTTCAGATACCTCCAAGTAAAAATGTATCATTAACTTAATTTTCAGGCTTAAAACGCATGATAATAAGCAGTTTCATCGCGAATTGGAAAGGATTTTTTAAAATTTTAGACGGCAGGCAGATTTTTTAAACAGACGAGCGGCTGGGGCTGATAGCAAAAATCAAAATTACAGAGCAAAAAGCGAAAAAGCGCGGCTCTTGGGGGTCAGTGATCAAATTTTGGAGGGAGCAGAAAACATCAAAAAATTTTGTAACATTGTGTAATTTTGAAAAAATTGACTCCAACGTCCAATAATGTTAAAATGCAGGTTTATCATAGTGGTAAATTAGCCGAAAAGACTAAAAATGGCAAAAGAACGTAAAAAACTCGGTGAAATTCTTTATAAGGCTGGCATTCTTCAAAAAGAACCACTAATAGCGGCTATCAAAATTGCCCAGAAAGATGGCAAAAAGCTCGGTCAGGTGCTTCTGGAAAAGAAATTGATTGACCAGCAGACGTTGACCAAGGCTATCGCCAAACAGCGAGGCTTGCGATATGTCAACCTCGACAAACATCCAGCCGATCCCGAAGCTCGAAGAAGTATTCCTGAAGATCTCATAAAAAGACATAAGATTTTACCGCTTGGCCGCGACAACGGCCGCCTGAAGATCGCTATAAGTGACCCTGACAACATCGAATTGATGGATAATCTTCGTTTTCGGCTTAATACCGAGTTGGAGTTTTATCTGGCCAGCGAAGCCCAGATACAGGGATACCTTGAAGAGGCGGTTGAGGAGATCGAGGCCGAGGATGAACGGGACGAAATTCAGACCAGTATCGATGCCACAGCCGAAGAATTGCGGCTGGCCGGCGAAGAACTTCAAGCCGAAGTTCTGCGGGCGCAGGCCGGAGGTGAGCAGGATGAAGGCGGGGTAGTCCGGCTGGTGAACCTGATCATCGATACGGCATACCGGATGCGGGCAAGCGATATTCATGTCGAACCTATGGCTGACAGGGTCAGAATCCGTTACAGAGTCGACGGCGTCTGTCTCGAAAAAGATAATGTGCCTAAAAACATACAAGCTTCGATGCTGACGCGTTTTAAGATTCTTTCTGGAATGGACATTGCCGAAAAACGCCTTCCGCAGGATGGTCGTATCAAACGAAATATCGATGGACAGGATATTGATTTTCGTGTCTCTATTTTGCCGAGCAATCATGGCGAGAGCCTTGTTATGCGTATTTTGCGGCCTGACGCGGTCAATATAGGTGTTAAATCACTCGGTTTTGAGGGGGAAGACTATGAACGGTTCCAGAAGATCATTAAACGGCCTAACGGAATTTTTCTTGTAACCGGCCCGACGGGAAGCGGAAAGACGACGACACTATACGCGGCTTTGCAGGAATTAAACAAGCCGGATAAGAAGATAATCACAGCAGAAGACCCGGTAGAATACAATTTTGCGGGAATGAACCAATGCCAGGTGAAGGATGAGATAGGGTTGACGTTTGACATAATTTTACGGTCGATGCTGCGTCAGGCGCCAAATATCATACTGGTTGGTGAAATTCGAGACGGTATTGTTGCAGATATCGCTATTCAGGCCGCTTTGACAGGGCATTTGGTTTTCAGCACGCTGCATACCAATGATGCCTTGAGCGCTATTACGCGTCTTATCGATATGGGGGTAAAGCCATTTCTTGTGGCAAGTTCCATTCAGGCGATAATGGCTCAGCGTTTGATAAGAGTTATTTGCAAGAACTGCAAGATTGTTAACGAAAACCCAAACCCCAAATATCTTGATCTGCTGAACATTACCGCCAAGGATATTGAAAAGCATCCCATATACAAGGGAGCGGGTTGTCAGGCATGTCAGGGAACGGGATATAAAGGGCGAGTCGCTGTTTTTGAGATGGTTGAGTTGAATAATGAACTAAGAGAACTGGCGTTTTCGCGGGCTCCTACAACGGAATTGCGAAAAACTGCCAGAGCTGCCGGCATGCGGTTTTTGTCTGATGACGGAAAGATCAAGATTTTTAATGGCGTAACCACTCCTGAGGAAGTGGCGGGCGTAGCACAGGTAGAATAATAAAAGTAAAAATCAAAAATAAAAATGTAAAAATGTGGAATCTGCCCGAGGCAGGGCTTTTTTATAGATGATCTTATTTTTGGCATAATTGATTAGGATATAGCAAATGGCAACAGTAAATATGGATAGGCTACTTCATGCATGTGTCACACAAGATGCATCTGATATTCACCTTACCGTCGGCAGGCAGCCGGTTTTCAGAATTCACGGCAGTCTTCGTTCGCTTGAGACGAAGGTACTTGAGCCAGACGATACGGTTGCATTGATGAAGAGTATCACTCCTGAGCGCAACCAGCAGGAGCTTGCGGAAACGGGAACTACCGACTTTGGTTTCGCTTTTGGTGATATGGCTCGATTCCGTGTGTCCGTTTTCCGGCAGAAGGGCAATATGACAGTGGTTTTACGTCTTATTCCCACAAAGATTATGGGGCTTGATGAAATCGGGCTGCCAAAAATATGCGCGGCGCTGTGCAGGCGTCCTCGCGGCATGTTTCTTGTAACCGGTCCGACCGGAAGTGGTAAAACAACTACGCTGGCTGCGATGGTAAACTATATCAATGAGAACCTTGACAGGCACATCGTTACTATCGAAGAGCCTATTGAATACTACCATAATCACAAAAAATCGATCATAAACCAGCGTGAAGTCGGTTTGGATGTGCCGAGTTTTTCCGAAGCACTGCGGCGTGTACTTCGTCAGGACCCGGACGTGATCCTGGTCGGTGAATTGCGAGATTTGGAAACGATCGAAGCGGCGGTCAGAGCCGCTGAAACCGGCCACTTAGTGTTCAGCACCCTCCATACGACCAGTGCTTCAGGTACGATAACCCGTATTATTGACGTTTTTCCGCCCAACCAGCAGGAGCAGATACGTACGCAGTTGAGCACGAATTTGATAGCGGTGCTTGCCCAAGCGCTTTGTCCTCTTGCTACCGGAAAAGGGCGGGTGGCGGCTTATGAGTTTATGGTGGTGACCCCAGCTATATCCAACCTTATCCGCGAAAATAAGGCATATCGTATCGATTCGAGCATCCAGACAGGCAAAAAATTGGGTATGCAGCTTCTCGATGATCACTTGTGGCAGCTTTATGATGTTGGCAAGATAACTGCCGAAGAAATGCTTGATAAGGCACGTCAACCCGGTGCGCTTCAGGATAAGGCTAAAGCAAAAGCAGCAGGAAGTTTCAGGGGCAGGGGAAAAGGCGGCGAAGGTGATGAGCTTGGCGGGGCGGTATTGAAAACTTAGGTGAAGTTTAGTGGTGGCAATATTCCCAAAAAATATCACCCATCTTACCTTTTGTTTCTTTTTTTCAACTAACCACCTTAAATATATAGAGTTAACTTGGATGAATAACTAAATGTCCTATCTGTATTTTCTTTTGCAAAAAGAAGTTAGTGAAGATATAATTAAATTAGAAATGGAATAAAGGTTTGGAGAATAAATTTATGCAACTCCCACCTATAGAGCAGTTAAGAGGGCGAACACTGGGCAGAGTCCTGATCAAGATGGGGCTTTTGACTCGGGACAAAATTCACGAATGCCTTGAAGTCCAGAAACGAAAGGACGGAAAAGTTAAAATAGGGCAAGTTTTGCTCGAGCGGGGCATTATAGATGAAAAGCAACTTCAGATCGCTCTTGCTGCACAGCGGGGTCTGGAGTACGTTGATATTAACGCAATAAACATCACGCCGGAGGTAATTGATAAAGTTTCAGGCCAGATGGCCAAATCCTATCGGGTGCTTCCCATTGAATTTAACGCGGCTCAGAACGAATTGACTGTCGCTATTGACAAGACGGATAATTTTCGCGCAACCGATGACCTCAGTACGCTTACAGGATACAAAGTTTTAGCAAAAATAGCGGAAACAGATGCTCTCGAGGCGGCACTGGAACGGTACTATAAGGATGAACAAGAGAAGGAGGGTATAGGCCAGCTTATTGACGAAATTCAAGACGATGGTTTTCTCGCTGAATACGACGGCAGAAACCAGAGTATCGACCTTGATGAATTAAAGGAATTATCTGAGTCGAACCCCGTCAGAAAACTGCTTAACCTTGTGTTGATGCAGGCAATTCGCGATAAAGCCTCCGATATTCATTTTGAACCCTTCGAGAACGAATACAAGATGCGTTATCGCATTGACGGCGTGCTTTATGAGATGATCCCTCCACCCAAGCATATTGCTGCGGCTTTGAGTTCTCGAATCAAAGTTATGGCCGATCTTGATATCGCTGAACGCCGACTTCCGCAGGACGGACGAATTTCGCTGATGGTCGAAGGCAACGAAATCGACCTGCGTGTTAGTATTTTGCCAACCATGTTCGGCGAGAGCGTAGTACTGCGTGTCCTTGACCGCAGTCAGGTAAGTCTTGACCTTGAAAAGATAGGGTTGCGGCAGGACGATCTGACGTCTGTGCGGCAGCTTATTCACAAGCCCAACGGTATTATTATTGTAACCGGTCCAACTGGTTGCGGTAAAACGACAACTCTCTACTCGGCTTTGGCTGAACTCGATGATATCGAAACCAAGATAATCACCACCGAAGACCCGATAGAGTATGACATTGATGGAATTGTACAGGTTCAAATGAAGCCTGCTATCGGACTTACCTTTGCGAAATGTTTGCGGTCTATTCTGCGTCAGG
>JAQURJ010000010.1 GCA_028715705.1 Phycisphaerae bacterium
CCTGCATCACTTCCTGTGCACCTTTGGATGCCGCATCGCCGCCGACGGTAAGAATCATTATCTGGTCGTCGGCTATACCCAGAGCCTCCCGAACACATCGCACTTTAAGGTCTTTTTTGTCCCTTGGCATAAAAGCGTCGGTATCGCAGCCGACCGGCAGCACCTCTATGTTCTTGCCGCTAAGCCCGTCACGGACATAAACATCCTTAACCCACTTCGAGGTGACAAGTATAAGAGGCAGTTCCTCAAGAATTTCGTGATAGTTAGCCATATAACCATCCGCTACAAGCCAGGGAACGGCTTTGTCTCCATACCGCTGCGGATGGAGAACAAGATGCGGCACATGACCCCAGTAGCCAACGCCGATAACTACATCCGGTTCGAACCAGCGGTAGTACCATTCCTTTTCCTGCGCCGATTCGAAATGCACCGAGTGAGCGTCCACTCCCATCTCGACAAGCCCGCGATACAAAAGATTTCCCTGCGTAGCAAGGCCAGCCGGTGATGCCGGATAATCGTAAAGAACAAGAACCTTCATAATAACCCCAAAAAAGAACCTATTTTTTATTAAAGCACCAGAATGCCTCACTGCGAGGAGTAGTCTTCGCCTCGAAACTATCCGGCGCAAAACCATACGTATTGGTAATTATATCATATTTCTTTTGCCATATATCCTCGGGCAGCCGAGTAAAAATATCCGCATCCAAAACCGGTTTGGGCAAATATTTTTTCTCGCCATCATCATAAGCGAAAGTCCACATCTGCTCTGCTGGCAATTCGCCGAGACGAAACAAAGTTAAAGCAGCTTTGCCTATCTGCTCATGGCGTTTATGCCGTGTGTATTCACCCCAAGTGCTGTGGGTGATAATAAGGTCGAATTTGTGATTCATCGGCAGCAGGTCAAGTATCTGCTTCTGTATCTGTCTTTCCGGTATATCCATTTGTTCGGGCCCATCGTCCAGATCACCCATTATTCCAACCGCCCCCAGTTCGGTCACAGCTTTTGAAAATTTTGCGGAGCGTTCAGAATCACTTTTGCGGGTAAGGCTGATTATGGTCCAATTCCCCTCCGAATGCAACAGGATACTTCCCCCGCTCCACAGCGTCTCATCATCCGGGTGCGCCACTATCACAGCGCAGTTCTCAAGCTCATGCATCCGATGTATCATTTCTCACCGAATATGAATTATACACTCCATGTTATAGATAAAACAAGGCTATTTTCTATAGCCGCCCCTAAAAAAATTGTGTCAGCCCCTTCCTGATCAGCATCACCGCGATAGCCGCGAGCAGCAGGCTCATTATCTTGGAAAGCGCCTTCGACCAAGCCTCACCCAGATACTTAATAAAAATCGCCGAGGCCGAAAGTATCACCCCAGCCAGCAGAACATTGATTATCACCGCTATCAAAGTCGCGAAAAGACCGTAATGCGGTACGATTACAAGTGAAGTTGTCAGCACAGCCGGCCCTACTATAAGCGGCGTTCCGATGGGGACGACGCCCAAATCGTCGGCTGTGAAACGCCGGCGTTCCTTGACGGGATTAATTATGTCAATTATTGCTATGCAAAAAAGTATCGCCCCGCCTGCAATCATAAAATCGGCTATTTCAATACCTAAAAACCGGAAAACCGCCTTGCCCAAAAAGATAAAGCCAACCGCCAGCGCCAACGCCGTCAGCATTGACTGACCAATGATCTTCAGCCTTTGACTCCGCTCAATACCTTCCGTCAGCGACAAAAAAATAGGCATCACCCCGATCGCGTCAACAGCGACAAACACCGGAATGAACGCCAAAGCGATATTTCTCAGCATCTCTGTAACCCCCAAAAATAACAGAACGCAAAATTATACTTTTAACTGAAATTTATAAGTCAAAACCTTATAAACAAGTTTAGCAGCCAGAAAATCCGGCCCGCGATTGATCTTATTCGGACACAGCTCGACAACGTCAAACCCGACAATATTCTTCTTTTCGGCTACCGCTCGCAGCATCCCAAGAACCTGATACCACCCCAATCCCCCCGGTTCCGGCGTTCCCGTTGATGGCATTATAGCCGAATCAAAAACATCGAGGTCTATAGTGATATAAACATTGTCGGTCAGTTTATCGACCACCTGCCCCACCCAATCATTATTATCATGTATCTTTTCAGCAAAGAACACCTGCCCAGCCGCTATGTTGGCCTTCTCGCCGATATCCATACTGCGAATGCCCACCTGCACTATCGGGCAAAGCTTCTTCGCTCTGGCCATAACGCAGGCATGATTACAAGCCGAACCGTGATACTCCTCCCGCAGATCCGTATGTGCGTCGAACTGCAAAACGCTCATTTTTTCAAAATGCTTATGGTGTGCAGCAATCGCCCCAACGCTTACCGAATGCTCCCCGCCGATAAGGGCAACAAACTTTCCGTTATCCAAATGAGATTTCACTCGCTTTTCGACCGCTTGTGCCATTTTTTCCGGTGAGAACTTTTCCGCAACCGCTTCGTCCGTAAATATTCCCCGCTGGTAAACCTGAGAATCCGTCTCAATATCGTAAAGCTCCATATTACACGAAGCCTCGATCAGAGCCTCCGGTCCTTTATCGGCACCCTTCAGCCAAGTGCTTGTCCCGTCGTACGGAACAGGCACGATAACGACATTCGAATCGCCGTACTCCTGCGTCAAATCACAGAAATTTAATTTCTCAACCATACATATTAATCGAACAAAAGCACCGCTATCGCAACCACCGTCGTCCATAACCCCTGCTGGCCGCGTGCCGTCTGAGTGATATTGGAGGTTTTAATTATCAAGCCGCTGGATTTATAAACCTGCTCTTTTTCTGACCAGTCCTTGTTGGGATCGACTTCCAGCCCCAGCGTCGTCCCGAGCATATCAGCGGCAAGATCTTCGGACATATCCGCTGCCTGCTGCTGATTCATTCCATAGCTGTGCACCTCGCTAAGATAACCCCATTTCCCCCTGTCTTTTGGAACGGCGACACCCACCGAAGAGGCCACCAGCCGACCGTGCTCGTCGGTATCGGCTCTGGCCATAACGCAAAAGCATATCGAACCGGGCACAAGCTCCTTGACACCCTCGTTTTTACTTATCAGCTTGCAGTTCGGCGGCAGAATACTCGACACCTGCACAAGGTTCTGCTGAGCTACGCCAGCCTTCCGCAGGGCCTCCTCGAATGATTTCAACTGATATTTATGCGTACCAACGCCCTTTGTCAGAAATATCTTCGTGGGGACAAGATCAAGCATTCAATAACCTCCTGCTGTAATTAAGGTTGTTAAACTTTACAAAAGAGGAGATTATATAACTTTGCGCTCAATTACAAAGAAAATTTTTCCTTTAAAAAAATTTTCTTGAGGCGCTGAACAAATGACACAACAATTCGGCCTTCGCAGTTGTTACGAAAATAATGCTCAACAAAATCGAACATATTATAATGAGTGCCTTGTGCATAAATAACATTCTTAAATAATAAACTTTGCATAAATGTTAAAAAGAATTTCCGCTACAACGACTATCCATTAGGCTTTTAGATGAATCTCATAGGCCATAATGCACACAACCGTACCGATATTGGCCAAAGCCTGTGTACGGGCAAGCTGTGATTAACTCTGATGTGTCAATTACTTCGCCTGATTGGCCTGTTTCTCCACTTCGTCGAGGTATGCAAGCGTCCGTTCAAGTTTGTCGCTAAGGTCTTTTAACTTGAGCATTGTCTTAACGCGGGTAAGAAGTTCAAGCTTATTTACCGGCTTACTCAAAAAGTCGTCCGTCCCGGAATCGATCGCCCTTTCGATATCGCCGAACTCATTTAGAGCCGTAACCATGATAATTGGTATTTCACCGGTTTTGGGGTTATTTTTGACACGTTTGCAGACTTCAAAGCCGCTCATTTTCGGCATCATTACATCCAGTAGTATCAGGTCCGGCGTTTTCTGCGCGATAAGGTCAAGGGCTTCAATCCCATCGTTTGCGGCTACGGTTTCGCAATCCAGATCCTCAAGATAGGCCTGCAAAAGCTCAAGGTTCTGCTGGTTATCATCTACAACCATTATCACCGGTGTTTTGTTTTCAAGATTATATGCGTTCATTGTGTTTCCTTTGCATAATTTTCAATAAACTCCCTGACCTCGGGCCGAAGGTAAATGCTTTCAGTGTCCACGTTTTGGGCTATTGCCCCGGCACAAAGAGCGGCTACATCGACAGAATCGGCGTTCGTATCGGCGAAAAACAGCTTTTGTCCTTTTATTACGCAAAACCCGCCGCCCTGCCCGCCGAGTGATTCGCGCCGAACCTCTATGCCGTTTTCTTCGAGCAATCCGAGCAATTCTTCGAGAATTTCTGAGTCGTTCATATTGCTTTCGCCTTTCCTGACCTTTTCAAGAAAAACGTCCGAAAAGTCGATAAAAACCTTGTAAACCGAACACAAGGATATAATATCAAGATAATTCTATCTTAGGGGCAGAAATTTGACAAGTATAATTACAAAACGACAGGCTTTGCACAGAAATCTCAAGAAGCAGCTTCAGGAAAATCAAACGCTCGAATCTCAGCTTGCCCGTACGCAGGCTTTGGCCAATATCGGCACGGTTACGTGCATGATCGCCCACGAGATCAACAATCTGCTTACCCCACTGCTTAATTACTCTCAACTGGCGTTACAGCACCCCGAAGACAGTGAACTGGCCAAGAAGGCGATTAATAAGGCCGAGCAAAATTGCAATCGTATCTGCGAAATTATGCAATCGATGCTGTCGGTTGCCAGCGGCGATGAGAAGAAACAAGAAACAGCCAATCTTTGCGGCCTCATCGACCAGATTTTTCAGTGTCTTTGCCGCGATTTCAGCAAGGACGGGATAGGGGTGCGTATAAAAATACCGGTGGAACTGGAGATCACAGCCGTAAGGCCACACATACAACAGGTATTGATGAATTTGATATTGAACGCCCGCGACGCGATGCTTGAAAAAGGCGGGATATTGACCATTTACGCGGAAAAAAATGCCGAAAACATCTTAATAGAGATATGCGACACCGGTATCGGAATAAACTCGGCCAATTTGAGTAAGGTGTTCGATCCGTTCTTCTCAACCAAAAGAGATGAGCCAAACAGCAAAGGGGGAACAGGACTGGGACTGGCATTCTGTAAAAAGATCGTCGAATCACATGGCGGCTCAATTTCGGTGGAATCAAAGCCCCAAAAGGGCGCAAAATTCAGGATAATTTTACCCCAGCGGTAAGCGAAAAACGTGTCTGTTATTTATCAAAATATTGGAACAATCTTTTTAATGCTGGTGCTTATTGGCTGTTCTGGTTTCTTTTCATGTTCCGAAACCGCCCTTTTCAATCTTACCCGCCGTCAGGTTACACAACTGCGAAAATCGCCCCATCGGCTCGAAAAACTTGCCGCACGGCTGCTGCTGCATCCCAAGAAACTTCTTGGCTGTATCTTGCTGGGCAATATGGGTGTAAATGTTCTGTTTTTTGCGATAGCGAGTATCTTTTTAGTAAAGCTCGA
This sequence comes from Phycisphaerae bacterium, assembly GCA_028715705.1. Classification (GTDB taxonomy): domain Bacteria; phylum Planctomycetota; class Phycisphaerae; order Sedimentisphaerales; family Anaerobacaceae; genus JAQURJ01. Next base: position 5,528 of record JAQURJ010000010.1, read on the forward strand.
ATCGCAATTCAATCCGGTTATAGCGGCGTTGGGGGCGTTTGTGAGTTTTTCACTTCTGTTACTTTTCGGCGAAGTCCTGCCCAAATCGCTGGCTTATATCAATTCGATGTATCTAAGCATTGCCGCGGCTTTACCGCTTTATATATGCCTTAAAGTCTTTAATCCCATTATTGTTATTTTTCGCTTTTTGATTATTGACCCGGCATTGAAGTTGGTGCTTGGAACTGGCAAAGCCGTAAAAAAAGTCAGCCCAATAGAATTTAAGAGCCTGATCGAGGCCAGCCGTCAGCGTGGGCTCATCAGCTCGCAGGAGAACAAACTCTTAAGCGAAATCGTCGAATTGGGTTTTCTGAGGGTTCGAGACTGCCTCAAGCCAAGAGTTGATATGACAATCTGTTCAGTTCACGATTCGCCGGAATCGGTAAAAAGGTTAATGCTTAAAAAAGGTCTGACAAAAATCCCCGTTTATGTCCGCCATATTGATAATATCGTGGGGTTAATCCATTTGCGGCAGATATTGCTCCGTCCGGATACGAGTGTTGATAAACTTGTCGAGCCTGTTCATTTTGTCCCGGAGCAAAAAAAAATAGAATCCCTGCTTGAGTTTTTTCGACAGAACCAGACTGATATCGCTGTTGTCGTAGATGAATTCGGGGGTATCGCAGGTTCAATTCGTCTTGAAGATATTGTCGAGGAGCTGCTGGGACCGATAGAAGCCGGTGAAAGAATAGAGCCGGTAGAAAAACTCGGCCCCTTCACATTTCGAATGGCGGGTGATCTTACCGTACATGACTGGGCAGAGACATTCGGTATTGACCCCGAGGAGAATAGGATATCGACAATCGGCGGCCTGGTAACAATGTTATTGGGAAAAGTTCCTCAGCCTGGAGATATTGCATCTTTGGGAAATCTGAAATTTACCGTAGAAAGAGTGCAGAAACGGCGGGTTATCTCCGTAATACTAACGTTTGAGCCCATTCATTATGCTAAATAACTTTATATTACTGTTAGTGATTCTGTTTGCGATATTGCTTTCGGCGTTTTTTGCCGGAACTGAAACCGGGTTATATCGACTAAGCAGATTACGACTTCGGCTGGGCATTGAAAGAAAACAATTTCCTTATGTTCTGTTGGGAAAAGCCATGCACGACAGCAAAGGGCTTTTGCTGTCCCTGCTGGTAGGAAATAATATCGTAAATTGTATCGTTTCTGGCGCGATGACGTTAATTTTCTTCAGGCATTTTGGTTCGGAACATACAGCGGAAATTATGGCTACAGTAGCGGCAACCCCTATTCTTTTTATTTTTGGCGAACTAATCCCAAAAAATGTATTTTATTACAGAGCTGACAAACTGATGCCATTATTTTCACCGCTGATTTTCCTATTCGACAGGCTTTTCAGGTGGTGCGGCGTTGTGCCGTTTTTGAAATTTTTCACTGCAATGGCAGTGAAAATCAGCGGAAATGAGTCATTGTCAAAAACAAGCATTCAAACAAGCAGACGACCGTATATAGCTGCCATAGTTCAGGATATACATGAAGAAGAATTGTTCAGTCCGGTCCAAACCGATATCATCAACCGTTTGATGCTTATTTCACATGTTACAGTAAGCACAGTGATGACCCCTATACAGCGAACAGAAAAATTCGATATCAAATCCAATCGACAGGATTTACTGAAAAAATTGGAAAAAACCGCATACAGCCGATATCCGGTCTGGGAGCAAACTCCGTCGAATATTATTGGATTTATTGATATTTACCAGTGCCTTAGCGGTACGGAAGAGTTTAATAATTTACACAAGTTGCTAAAGCCAATCCACACTATCAATCCCGGAACCAATGTCATTGACGCGATAAATTTAATGAAGGATGAAAATCAAAAAATGCTGCTCGTTGCCAGAAGTTCAACAACAGGCAAGGAAAAACCTCTGGGGATAATTACGATGAAAGACCTTGTTGAAGAACTGGTCGGAGAGCTTGCGGAGTGGTAATGCAAAACGAAAAATGTCACTCGTAGCAGTCAATTATCGCCTCTGCGATGTTATTTATAGCCAGTCTGCTTTTTCCATTGGCTTTATTGACGATAATTGAAAAAACATAATCGCCGTTATCAGTGAGGCATACACCGGAAAACGATTTCACCAAATCGATGTAGCCGGTTTTACCAAGTATTTTACCGCGATATTTTTGTTCGCCGAAGTATTTTTCGATCGTACCATCCTGCCCCCCCACCGCCAATGAATCTTTGTAGATATTCCAATACGCCTGATTGTACATATCACAGATAACACGTGAAAGAGCATTTGTACTGAGCCGGTTTTGACGGCTAAGACCGCTGCCGTCATCAATGATAAATTCACCTTTATCAATACGGAGACTTTCAAGATAACCGGAGATTACTTTTGAACCCCTCTCCCAGCTGCCGTTTTTACCAGTAGCGGATGTATTAGCGGCAATAGTTTTTAACAGACTTTCAGCGGCAAGTCCAAGGCTGTTTTTATTACAGCGTTTTAGACAATCACTTAGCGGGGTAGAAAATTCAGTGACCAATTTTTCAGTGCCACAATTATCAGACCCCATTTCAAGCAATTTCCCTGAACAATTAATAGAGGCTGTGTTTAGCTTTTCATAAAGCATAAATCCAAAAAAGCCCGGCGGATTTTCGATGGCGACGTCGAAAGGACCCTGCTGTTTTCGGCACTTGCCGAAAATTTTTATATAATTGGGTTTTCCCGGTGTTCTATATGCTCCAGCCGCCCCGCTGCCGTTCCTGATAGGGGTGACATCATTTTGTATTTTGATAAAGCCTGTTAGCGGCTGACAATCTATCTCTATTTTGCCGTTTTTGTTGGTTACGGTAATATCGATGCAGTTGTCGTTATAATTGAGCCCCGTCACTTCACAAGCATACCATCGGTTCAATTGATCCTTGGGCCAGTTGGGATGAACCGGATTGCCGCTGAAAATAGTGGTATCGATAACTATATTCTCGATTTTTGTAACGCCTGCGGCTTTCAGGGAGTCAATTATTTTTTCAAATACCCACCCTTCGCTGCGGCCGTACTGTTTATCGGTCGCCTCGTCGCCGAGCAATGGATCGCCGCTTGCTTTGACGATAAGATTGCCATCGCACAGGTAAACCTGTGTCTTATAAACAAAATCCGGCCCAAGAAACTTCAAAGCCGCCGCTGTAGTAACAATTTTCATATTCGAAGCCGGAATCATCGCGGCATTAGCATTATGGGCATAGATAACCCGCCCCGTTTTGGGCTCGATTATATTAACAGAATAGACGGTTCCCTTTTGCGAAGGCGAATTGATAATCGCTTCGATTTTTTCACTTAGCCCAGCACAGGCCAAACCAGAGCAGAAAATGATCAAAGCTGCCAAAAACGTCATATAACTATTTTTGCGTAATTTCATTAAGATTGATTTAACAAAAAATCGACTCAATTTCAAGAACGTTTATATTAGATCGTCAGAAACTTCAGTTTTACTTGCCTAAAGCCGAAGAATATGCATAATGAAGTTTTGTTAAGTAAATCGATGCAGGAAAAATTTAATAGGAGAAAAAAATGGCTAAAGCAACCGCCAGACATATACTCGTCAAGACAAAAGAAAAATGCGAAGAACTCAAAACCCAGATCGAAAGCGGTGAGGACTTTGCCAAAATCGCCAAACTATATTCCCAATGTCCCTCGGGCCGCAACGGCGGCGACCTCGGTTCATTTGGCCCCGGTCAAATGGTGAAGGAATTCGACGAAATAGTCTTCACCGGTCAGCTTGGCGAAATCCATGGTCCAGTTCAGACTCAATTCGGCTACCACCTGATCGATATCACCAGCCGGACAGAATGATTTAAACCGGCTATTGGCCGCAGAGGTTCATTGCTTTTTATTTTCCGTTCGCCTTCGGCTGAAAAAATCTCGCAGAAGTTCACCGCATTGTTCGGCTAAGACTCCGCTTGTTACCTCAAGGCGGTGGTTAAGGCGTCCATCCTGCACGATGTTATACAAGCTTCCGCAAGCTCCCGTTTTCGGTTCGCTACATCCATAGACCAGCCGCTGGGCCCTTGCAAGCACCAATGCCCCCGCGCACATTGTACACGGCTCATGCGTCACATAAACGGTACACTCTTCCAGCCGCCAGTTACCCATCTCTGAGGCCGCAGCGGTCAAGGCGATTATTTCCGCATGGGCTGTGGGATCCTGCAGCTGCTCCCGCTGATTATACCCTTTTCCGATTATTCGCCCTTCGTGGACAATAATGCATCCGACAGGCACATCACCGTTTTCCTCGGCGATGTGAGCGGCATTTATCGCCGCCTGCATGAACCGTTCATCATTTTGGGCATCCTGCTTCATTCTTCTTTCAATCCGCGCATAAAAAATACCCCCAAGGGGAGTCGAACCCCTGTCTCCAGGATGAGAACCTGATATCCTAGGCCACTAGACGATGGGGGCATTTAGTCAGCCTTCATAAACTAAACAAATAGCGGCGGATGGATTCGAACCATCGACCCTGGGCTTATGAATCCCATGCTCTAACCAACTGAGCTACGCCGCCGGAAAAGAGGCTATTCTACTTGCCATTTAGCAGTTTGCAAGCCCTTTTGTTCCCGATTTTGCACCTGCTGCGGTCAAAAAACAAAAAAGCGGACAATATGCCCGCCTTGTGCCCCTTAGTTCCACAAAAATATAGGGTTACAGTAAGTCTTTGTGCGGAATACAGGTTACCGTTCGCAATACTGGCAAAAAATGCGAACTGTCCTGTTGAATACGCCCGACAGGATTCGAACCTGTGACCTTCGGTTTAGGAAACCGACGCTCTATCCTACTGAGCTACGGGCGCAAGTATTTATTAAACAATAGTTTATACAAATTTTCTCGGATATCCAAAAGCGGATAACCACTCGATATTATATTTTAAATTTTTAACTAAGCAAAGAGAAAAAAACTGGCACGCTGATTCATGACCTGTTATATCATAAGTTATCACAAACAATGACGTTATCATCGCAAGATTATTAGAGCAAAATGATCAGTTGGCTTGCCAAAATTAACTGCTCACAAAAGAGAGCCAACAGCTGCGCTAAAGAATTGCTCGGCTCGAAAAGAATTCTTCAAACTCATTGTTTGGCTGTTTTGTGAAAAGTTCACCGACCGCCATATCATCGCGAGGCAGCCAATATCAAAAATCGATTTGTTGATGGCATCGACAAAGGAGTAAAAATGCGGCAAACAAATTTAGCTTGCAATGAGTGGGTATGACTAATAAGATTTTGACTGCAATTGACTTGTGAAAGGTAAAAGATGATTTTTCGGTTTAAGATTTTTCTCTTTTTGGCATTTTTTTGTGCGGCTGCGTGGGGGCTGGACAAGGACAAATACATATCCCTCGACGAGATCGAAGCGGGGATGGACGCATACTGCCTGACGGTACTGGAAGGTACGGCTGTGGAGCGGTTCAATCTGAAGGTTCTTTCGGTAGTTCGCAATATCCGTCCCGGCAGAGACGCTATTTTGGTGATGGGCACCGATGAACGCTTCATTCATAGCGGACCGGTAGCAGGTTCCAGCGGTTCGCCTGTTTATATCGACGGCAGACTTGCTGGGGCGCTTGCCTTCGGATGGGCTTTCAGCAAAGACCCTCTATACGGCGTTACACCAATAGAAGAAATGTTCACTATCGGCCAGAGTAAAACTGAAAACCCGCAAACCTGCTGGGCAGCCGATATCGATTATCAGTCAATCGATTTTGATAAAGTTTATGAGCAATTGACCGGCTTTGATCGCCAAAACCGCGGCAAGACAAGCCAGTTGAATTATCTGCCGACGCCTCTGGTGTTCAATGGCATGCCAGACAAAATATGTGATGAACTGACCGGACAGTTTGAACATTTAGGATTAATGGCTGTTGCTGGCGGCGGCGAAACACCGGATGACGAAAAAACGCTAAAATTAGAACCTGGCAGCCTTCTTACCATACCAATTGTTTCAGGTGACATATCTGTTGTCGCAGCAGGGACTGTGACGGAGGTGGTGGACAATAATATATATGCTTTCGGACATAATTTTCTGGGTTATGGGCCGGTGAACCTGCCTATGGGAATCGGCAAAGTCCATACTGTGGTGTCCAGCCTCGCAAGCTCTTTTAAGGTGGCTTCTCACTTGCAGGTGGTCGGTGGAATTTTCGCCGATGAAGCAAGCGGAATAAAGGGAATCACGGGAAAAACCGTCCGTACCATCCCACTGAAAATGAGAGTACAGCGGTACAACGATGCCGAGCGTATATATGACTGCAATGTAGCGGAGAACGAAGCTTTAACGCCGATTATGGTGGCGATGTGTCTGGATGGCGCAGTGAAGATGGCAGGCAATTTGCCCCCCCGCCACTCGCTGCAATACAGTTTCACGATAAAGCCGCAGGACTATGAAGCCATAAGAACACAAAATATGTCTTCAGGTTCAGATACATCCGACTTTATCAAGGAGATGATGGGTACAACGGCTCTTTTGATGGGCAACCCATACAAAAAAGTGAGCATTGAATCCATAGATTTGACGGTGGATATCAAGCCCAAACTTTCCGTATCCAAGATATGGAGCGTAGATATAAGCGACGAGACACTGAAAGCCGGTGACGATTTGGGCTTAAAAATAACGCTTGAATCGTATCTTGATGAAAAAAGAGAATACTCTTTTGATTTAGCGTTACCAAATGACATTGAGCCGGGACAGTACAAGCTGCTGATAACCGGTGTCGAAGGTTACGAGCGATTCCTGCGGCAAAACGCGCCACATAAATTCGCAGCCGAGAATATCGAAGACCTTTTAACCGCGGTAAGAACGGTGCTGTCGATTCGGCGCGACAGGCTTTACGCCGTGATGCTGACAGGTGAAAAAGGGGTGTCGATAGAACAGGCCCAGCTGCCGCTTCTGCCCCAGACAAAGGCACTGATACTTGCCGACGGCAAGCGAAGCCCAAAGGCAAAACCTCTTAAGCAGTGGATTGAAAATTCAATACAAATACCGGATGTAACATCAGATCAGCAGACAGTGACCATTACAATCGAAAAATAAAGGTGAGCAAAAATGAAGTTATTTAACTACAACAAATTAAATTGTATTTGGGTTTCAGTATTTACGGTAACAATTGTTTCTTTTCATGTCTTTGCCATAAACAGCAAGATCGTAAAGCATAGCAACGCTGACGAACTATCGAATGGCACGACGGAGAACACCATCATAGACAGCCGAGGAACGATACGGCTCGGCAGGGCTGCGACGGTGCTGGTCGAAGACTTTGATAACGCATGGAGCATCAATGACATTGTCCAGATAGAAAATGACATTTACCTGGGGACAAGCCCCAACGGAGGAATCTATAAATACAGCGGCGGCAAGCTGCAAAAAATTTATCCTCTCTCCGATGAACAACGGGCCGAACCTGCCGAAGACGTCAATGACCCAAACACAGGCAAGATCGTTAAACGCAGTGAAACAATAGAAAATGAACATATTTTCGCAATGGCCGCCGACAGCAAGGATAGACTCCTTGCGGCGGTAAGCGGAAAGACGTGCCGGCTGATGAGATTTGATGGCGAGCAAATGGAGACCATCTTCGAACCTAACGATACTATATATATCTTCGATATTGCCGTAGTCGATAAATCGATCTTTGTCGCAACAGGCCCTTCTGGAATAGTTTACAGGATAGACGCGGATGGAGCGGTTAAAGTTTATCAAACCGAAGAAAAGAATGTGCTGTCACTTGCGGCTGGTGAAAAAGGGACTTTGTACGCAGGCACCGACACAAGGGGACTGGTCTATAAGATAGATACCAATACCGGACAGTTGACGGTTGTGTATGACAGCGAACAGCCGGAGATAACCGCACTTGTTTATGAACAGGGCAAATTATACGCAGCAGGGACACGTGCCGAAATAAAAGAGGTCGAGACAAACTTTGCCGCAAGCTAGCCGGCTGGAAGGGTCGAGGCCAAAACAGAAGAAACAAACGCTGAAACAAAGACCAATGAAGACATCAAGCTCAAGATACCCAATACCCCACAACAGGAGGATAAGAAAAACGAAAAAAAATCCGCCGCTCGTCCGGCAAAACCGGAAGAGGCCAGCTTCATTTATGAAATCGATGACAATGGTTTCATAAACAAGCCGTTTTCGACTAATGCGGTCTTTTTCGATATGGCCGCCGCAGGTGGCGAACTCTTTGTCGCAGTCGGGCCGAAGGCAAAGGTTTACAGCGTCAAACCGGCCAAAGAAATTTCCGAAATGTTTTTTGAGGATAAGCAGTCTTCGCAGGTAACTTCCATTGAGCCTGCAGCCGGAAAACTATATCTTGGACTGGCTAACCCGGCGAAACTGGTGCTTTGCGAAAAGGCCCTTGCCAAAAAGGGTACATATCAGTCATCGCTTATCGACGCCTCACGGCCTGCCCAGTGGGGAAAGATACAATTGAACGCGGATATCACGGCTGGCACGAAACTTTTAGTCAGCACACGAACAGGTAACGTTGGCGATGTAAACGACGGATCGTTCAGCCATTGGACACAGCCGGTAGAAGTAAAGGGTGCGGTCGATATAAACAGCCCCACGGGCAGATTCTGCCAATATAAACTTATCTTTGAAGCCAATGAGCCGCTCGCCACCGCCATCGTGCGTGCCGCAGCGGTTTCCTTTACCGTACCGAACCTTGCACCGAAGATAGAGTCGGTAACGATCGAAAAAACCGACGAGAAGGGAAAAAAACCGGGCGTAATGAATATCACTTGCAAAGCTTCAGACGACAATGAGGATACGCTTATATATGATATCGATTTCAGGCGGCTTGATAGAACCGGATGGATAAAACTGACTGAAAATATCGAAGAAGATAACTACCAGTGGGATACCCGCACCGTTGAAGATGGACGATATGAGGTGCGTGTCAGGGCAAGTGACATTAGAGATAACAGCCCTGCTACCGTTAAAACCGCCGTCAGGATAAGCGATCCGTTCGTTATCGATAATACCGGCCCGCAGCTTCTGGCTCACTCGGAACAGGCCGAAAAAGCCGAGGTGGTAATTTCGATGATCGTTTCAGATCAGTTCAGCGCCATCAAAAAAGTGGACTATACCATTGACAGCAATGAAAACTGGAAAGGCGCCATAGCGGATGATCTTGTCTTTGATACCACAACCGAAAATGTCACCATAAGGATCGAAGGATTGAAAAAAGGCGATCACGTTATAGCCGTCCGCATGACCGACGCGGCGGAAAATGTTACTTACACAACATTGGATGCGAAGATATAATATTATGCGAAAGATTGATTTTAATACTATAGCGGCTGCGGTTGAAGATTTATGTATAGAAGCTGCGCATAAATTGCAGGAAGATGTCCTGGCCGCTCTTCAAAAAGCCGCAGCCAATGAAAGTGTCCCGCAGGCAAAAGGAATTTTATCGCAGCTCATTGAAAACGCTCAGATAGCCGAAAGCGAGATGATACCTCTGTGCCAGGATACGGGGCTGGCGATAGTTTTTGTCGATCAGGGCGGTAACATTCAGTTTGTCGATGAAAATGGACGAACACTGTTTGATGCCGTCAACGCGGGTATCGCAGCAGGATATGAAAAAGGCTTCCTGCGAAAAAGCGTGGTTGCTGATCCGCTAAAGGACAGAAAGAACACCAACACTAATACTCCCGCCATAATTCATTACCGCGCTGTCGCCGGCGATAAAATAAAGTTATCGCTTATGGCCAAAGGCGGCGGCTGTGAGAATAAGAGCCAATTCAAAATGTTCCGCCCCACCGCCGACAAAGAGGATATAATTAACTGGGTTGTCGATGTGGCCAAACAGGCAGGAGCAAACGCCTGCCCGCCGTTTGTTATTGGCGTAGGGATAGGCGGTGATTTTGAACAGTGCTGCCTGATGAGCAAGCGTTCCCTGCTGCGGCGGCTGGATGAACCCAACAGCGACAAATTCTATGCTGATATAGAAAGAGATATACTCGAAAAGGTCAATGCCAGCGGTATCGGGCCGCAGGGATTCGGCGGAGACACTACCGCACTTGGCTGCATGATAGAGACAGAACCGTGTCATATCGCTTCCCTGCCGGTCGCGGTCAATATAGAATGTCACTCGCATAGACATAAAACCGTTATTTTATAACTGACTTATATGTCAAAAAGATTGTATATATGGACTATTTGTGCCGCTATAATATATGCGGGTTTTTCGGTCTATATCTATTTCCCGCATTTCAAAAGTTTTAGCATCTTTGAGTTCCTCTTTGTACCGGCGGCATGCCTGGCGGCTCTGGGCACTTTTCTTGTCGCCAAAAGATGGGCATTAAGCTTTCCTGCCAGCCTTTTCGCAGGAGCAATGTATGGATTCGGACCGTTCATGCTCAGTCTGGGTAAATTCCATCCGGCCGCATCCCTCCTCGCAGCCGCGATACCCTGGTCATTTTTGCCTGCCGTTTACGGACCTTCCGGTCGTCACCGTTGGCTGCGAGTTGTGCTGGTTCTGCTGCCATTTATCTTGATAATTATATTTTTCAGGCTGAACGAAACCTTGCGATTATTCGCCGTACCAATCCAAATTCAATGGACACGTTACGATCTGGCTGGCTTGATAGCGCCGGTTGTGCTGGCAAAAATAAATACAGTTTCGTTTGGTTTTTATCATTGTCCTGTCGCGCCGCTTCTTATCGGATTTTTGATGCTAATAAAAGCCTCGCGGCCTGCCGTTTTACTATTGCTCGCTGTGGGGACAACGCTGGCTGTCGCACCGGCGCTTTTTGGGGTAAGTCCGGTGATGTGGGCAGCAATACCGTCTCTTTGCTGCGCTGTCCTCGTCGGCGTGGGGATAGAAGCTCTGGTCTATTCGGCCAAATCCGATAAAACAACTGTCTTGTCTGTAATCGCTGCCGTAGCAATGCTTGCGGTAACAGTATTATTTTTAGCCGTAAGGTGTCAAGGCATATTCGCCGGTCTCGCTGAAGGATACGCACGGGAATTTGTCTGGTCAGCTAAGATGTATTTGATAGCGGTGGTGATGCTCGCCGTGATTTTTGCGACCATGCTGCTTGATCTGCGCTATAGGCCGTTTCGCTGGATAATTGTGATAGCCGGCCTAGCTGTTGATATCTATCTCGGTGCAATCCTTATGGCAGCAAAGATATTTTGATACTGCTTTCTATTAATCTTCTTCGTCAACGGCCATATATCCCTGCTGGCCTTCGCTGACATACGCCGGTTCATCTTTATCATCTTCGGTCATATCGGCATATCCCGCGGCTGCGTCTCTTAGCATTTGCTTTCTGATCTGCTCATATTCATCAAGAGTAACGAGTACCTCGCGAGCCTGGCTGCCTTTGTATTCGCCGAGAATGCCGGCAGCGGCCATCATTTCAATAATCCGCGATGCGCGTGCGTAACCGATTGCCAGCCGCCGCTGGAGCAACGACACACTTCCTCGTTTGGTTTCGAGGACTATTCTGACGCCATCGTCGAAAAGGTCATCCTTACTCATCTCGGCGGTATCCACCCTGTTCAATTGTGTTAGCTCCGGGTGGAACTGCGGCTCGGCGATTGTCTTTAAGTGATTGACTATATTCTTGATTTCGTCATCATCCATAAATGTCCCCTGCGCACGGATAAGATCGCTCGTACCGGGTTTGAGGAAGAGCATATCGCCCTGACCGAGTAGTGTTTCGGCGCCGTTCTGATCGAGGATGATGCGGCTGTCCATACGCGCGGCCACGCGGAAACCTATACGACACGGCATATTCGATTTTATCAGGCCGGTAACAACAGTCGCCTGAGGACGCTGGGTCGCCAGAACGATATGTATGCCAACAGCACGGCTCTTCTGAGCAAGACGGACGATATAGGTTTCGATCTCCTTTGACGCTGTCATCATAAGGTCGGCAAGCTCGTCGATAACTATCATAATAAGGGGGAGTTTTTTGGGTATCTGCGCCTCTTCATCCGGCGTCGTCGGGTTGAAGCGGTTTATGATCTCTTCTGTGCCGAGCTTGTTGAAGTCGGCTATATTCTTTACGCGTGCTTCGGCAAGGATCGCATACCGTTCGTCCATCTTCACGGTAGCCCATTCGAGAATCTGCACCGCCCGATTGGTCTCGGTTACGATAGGACTCATCAGATGCGGGATGTTGTTAAAAGCGCTCATTTCCACCATCTTCGGGTCAACAAGTATCATCTTCACCTCGTCGGGGCGACGAGTCATCAATATGCTGGTTATGATACTGTTTATGCACACGCTTTTGCCCGAGCCAGTCGTGCCCGCAATCAGTAAATGCGGCATAGAGGCCAGATCGCTAACGAGTGCTTCGCCGGACGAATCTTTTCCAAGGAAAAGCGGAATGGCCATTTTTTCCGCTTTGACGCCGGCAAGCCGCATAAGGTCTTTTATACGAACCTTTTCCTTTTCGTTATTGGGCACTTCAATACCGATTGTGTGCTTTCCCGGCAGTGGAGCGACTACCCGGACGGCACTTGCGCCAAGTGCGCGGGCAATATCGTTGGAAAGCGAGCTTATCTGACTAACCTTTACCCCCGCCCCCAGTTCCAGTTCGTACATAGTGACTACCGGCCCCGTATCGGCTCGAACAACACCGGCATTGACATTAAATTCGCTAAGCAGTTTTTCAAGCGCGACGGCTTTTGCCTTTACCACCTTGCCCTGCAAAGCGGAATACCCTGTTTCGGCCTCACTAAGCAATTCCATCGGCGGCAGAACATAATCATCGTAAGTCTTCGGTATATATGGCTTAACCGGCTTGGGCGTAAGCGGAGAAGTTATTTTTATCTCTTTTGGTTTTGTCGACTGCTCTTCGTGTTCTTGCCTATCGCTTTCTGATTGTATCTCTTCATGCGCCATGGCCATACGTTCCGAAAGGCTCTCCTCGAGATCTTCGTCGTTGTCTATGTGCATTGCAAGGTTGGTAACCTTAGGTCTGATTTGTTCTTTCTGCTTGGAACTGAGTTTTTGCCATATCTCAGAAAGGACGGCGCTTTGGCTCCTTGCCGAGCCTAATATCGGCAGCATAAGGGAAAATACCCTTTTCAGCGCATGTCCAAACGCTATGAAAGCCGCTATTACTAATGAATCCGCTAACAGAACCGCGCCAACAAGCCACGTGGCCGAGAGCAAAATAAATGTGCCAAGCTGGGCAAAACGGTTCAATAGAAATGTCGTCAAACCAACACCGAGGATGCCCCCGGAACCAAATGGAAAGCTGAAAACCAGCTTTGGAAAAAGACAGTACCACGTGCACGATGCCGCAGCCGTCAGAAGCAGCAAGCCGACAACGCGAAGTATGGGCTGGCCGATCTTGCGGCTGGCAAGATTAGCGACCAGGAAACATATAGCCGAAACAAGCAGAATAAAAACGCCCGGCCCAATATAATAAAATAGGTAATAGGCAAAAAATGCACCAGCTGCACCGCACCAGTTAGCCGAAGGCGCGTTGTGCGGATAGACGAACGGGCTTGGCCAGTCACCGATGTCGAAGCTCACGCAACTGCACAAAAGCATCAATAAACACGCAATAGCGATACAATCAAAGGCGATTTTATAGGGTTTTCTATCTTTCACGCCGGTCTCCAATAGTCCGATAATAATAAATTCTCAAGGTTTCGCAATCAGCGCATACATCCGATTTATCGGCAAAGGAGGTTGAAATCGGTTAATTAATGTGTTGATTGTCTGGGCAATTTTCGCTGCTTTAAGAAATTTTTAAAGAACGTCTTAAAAATCATTCAAACATATTTCCCCGCGAGCCTTGCAGAAAGATACGCCAAAAGGAATAGAGTAATAAAAAAAAATAAAAAAAGTTAGAACTATTTCGAAGAAAAAACTGTAATCTCGATTTTCTTAGCACGCAATTTCAACGGTGCCGGAAAAATCTCGCATAGCAATACTATTAAATGCCTTTGTGTATTTGACCGTATTATTTGGCTGTCAATATCAGGTATTTAATTTCCCCCGTATTCAATGCCTTTTTAAGTTTAAAGTCAAGGAACACAGTTTTTATCGGGCAGGGTTAACAAAAACGAATCAATTTCTAACTATTGAGATTTACTTAAACTGACCGATTGTCCTTTTGAGAGAGTAAAAGGCAAAAGTGTTTATTAATTAGGAGTGTGTAATGCGTAGTAAGGAATCTTTTTTTCAAGTTATTATTTGTGTTGTGTTGTTGTTATCCGTTATGAGTGTTACCGGCTGCGGCATAGCTGGCGGGCCGCGTCTTCGGCCAAGCACGCACGCCTGCGGCGATTCGCGGGGTCGGTTTCACGATGCCGAATCCGTTGGGCAGCATAATTACAGTTCGTTCTTAGGTGAGCATGACGGCGTTGTCTATACGGCTCGCGGCGGCTGTATCGATATCGGGCATTTACGCATAGCAGCGGATAACGTCTATTTCTTAAATAAGAAGGTAAGCAGGCATCTTGAAAAGGGTCGTACCGCTTTTACCTACAAACTGAACGCCGACCCATCCATTTATCATGTCAGTGTTATTTACCCCGCTGGTTTCCAATCGCTGCCGGAAAGTGAACAACAGAGGATCATCAACGAAATATCGCCTGAACTTGCCCAGTATTTTACATGGCAGATGATATCATGGCACGAGGTGATAACGTGGTTCGGCTACAAGGTAGCCGGAGTTATACCGCAGTTCGTGTCGGCATTTTCGTGGGAGGATCCGTATTCGAATCTTGTCGGGACTCGGCTCGGAGCCGAAGCCATTAGTATGAAAGGATACAGTTTTAATGACGCGATGACATATTGTCTGGATACCGAGCTTGAGCGGCTCGGAAGTGTTTCTGCCGACCAGGCTTATGCAGCATCAAAGAGTATGGAAGGCCAGTGGTACAAAGATACAATTTTAGGCGTGAAGGTTCTGTTGCGAAGTTTCGACCTTGGGTGCGATTCGGATAAGTGCGTTACGCCGTCTCTTGTACCGGGCGCATGTCCGGGCGCCCAGCCGTTGTGTTATCCGGTTCCACAGTTGACCACCGCCCAAAAGTATGGATTTGGTATTGCATTGCAGATCGAGCCTCGTGAATATATGCGGGGCAAATATCTTGCGGTATTGTATCCCTATGGCGATCGCGGCTGGGTCACTCCATCTGTTGATATGCCGATACTGCTCAATTATATACGCCACCAAGCCGCTGATTGGGGCTACCAGATAGCCGCCAACACCTGCGACACCACCTTCGAGCATGAAAAGACGGTGGCCGCGAAAGACAGGACAAAAACGGCTTATTAACTGGATAAAAACGAGTTCTTCAATCAAAAGGCGGGAGCTTTAGCCCGCCTTTTTTCATTTTAAAAACGGATTAAGCTTACGATTTTTGAAAGCCGGCTATTTGCGCTTGAAAATTTGGACTAAAATTTGTAGCATGTTGGGTTTATCGTTGTTTTCTGATTAAAAAGCAGGGTTATGTTCGATAATTTAACGGAAAAATTAAATTCAGTCTTCAAATCGCTGTCGGGGCGCGGCCGCATTACCGAGGCCAATATCTCCGATGCGATGCGCGATATTCGCAAGGCCCTGCTGGAAGCGGACGTCAATTACCAGATCGCCAAGCAGTTTTGCAATGATGTCCGTCAGGCTGCCCTCGGCGCCGAGGTTATCAAGAGCCTTCACCCCGGCCAGGTGCTGGTCAAGATAGTCAATGACGAATTGGCAAAGCTGATGGGGCCGGTCGATAGCAAGATATATTTTGTCTCGCCGGGGCCGACGGTGATAATGCTGGCTGGTTTGCAGGGTTCGGGTAAAACGACCACAGCCGCGAAACTTGCCAAATACATTGTTTCCAAAGGCAAAAAACCGCTTCTGGCAGCCGACGACCTTCAGCGGCCTGCCGCTATCGAGCAGTTAAAGATTCTCGGTGAGCAGCTTGGGATACCGGTTTATACCGAGGACAGCAAAGACGCTGTCAAGGTAGCGAAGAATTCGCTCAAATACGCCAAGGAGCATGGCAATGACGTCGTTATCCTCGATACGGCTGGCCGTCTGCACGTCGATCAGGAAATGATGGACGAGATTTCAAATGTCGCCAAGGCCACAAGTCCGCACCAGATATATCTTGTCTGCGATTCGATGACCGGTCAGGATGCGGTCAATTCAGCCAAGGAATTCAATGAACGGCTGGAACTTGACGGGGTGATACTGACCAAACTGGACGGCGATGCCCGCGGCGGCGCGGCGTTGTCGATTAAAGCGGTTACCGGAAAGCCCATCAAGTTCGTCGGCATCGGCGAAAAGCTGGACAAGCTCGAGGAATTTCATCCAGACCGGATGGCAAGCCGAATTTTAGGGATGGGTGACGTGGTAACGCTGGTCGAGAGGGCGCAGGAGCAGTTCGATGCCGATGAAGCAGCCAAAATGCAACAGAAAATGGCCAAGGGCAGCTTCGGTTTCGATGATTTTCTCAAACAGATGCAGTCCATCAAAAATATGGGCGGGATGAAGGATATGCTCAAACTGATTCCCGGCGTAGGCTCGCAGCTTGGCGATATGGACCTTGATGATAAGAGCACAAACCGCATTGAGGGCATCGTGCATTCAATGACTGGCAGGGAGCGGAGCGACCCGGAATTAATCGATTCGCCGCGAAGGCGGCGGATAGCGGCCGGTTCAGGCGTGGATGCCGCCGAAGTAGCCGGACTAGTCAAAACCTTTAAAAGAAGCCGCGATCTGATGAAAACCTTGTCAGGCGGCGGAAAATTAGGTATGATAAAGAGTTTGTTTTCCGGCGGGCTCAATATGGATTCGCTTGGCGCGATGATGGGCGGCGGAAAAAAAATAAAACAGCGGTCGAAACGCAAGAGTGTAATTGACCGGAAAGGTAAGAGAAAACGACGGTAAACCATAAAATATCGCTCGATGACTACGTAGTAAAGCTGGGGCATTTTTGCGGCAGCGATTACGGTAATATGCTGCGGACGCAATTCGTCGATATTCAGGGCGATAGCGAACTGGCGATGCTGATTTCGCCAACGAAAGAAGAACTTGAAGAATTTAAAAAGGCGGTCGCCATAATGACGCCCGACGAGAAAGCTGCGGCATTGGATTTGACAGATGAGCAGGTACGCAAAATTGCCGATGATGCCAAAGTCGATCCGGCGAATTTCGCTATCTTTATTAATGGGTATATTTTGCATTGCAGAAAATTGTAAACGTGTTTCGCAAGCGGCACAGGGCCGAACGCGAAAATTTATCATAGAAAAAGAAAGGTAAATAAAATGGCAGTAAAACTTAGAATGACACGGATGGGAAGGCGGCACAGACCGTTTTTCAGGATTAACGCTATCGATTCGCGAACGCCTCGCGACGGGCGCATTCTCGAAAAGCTGGGACACTACGACCCTATCGAAAAGGACAAGGCTAAACAAATTGTCCTCGATATCGAACGTGCCCAGTTTTGGCTTGATCAAGGCGCTATTCCTTCCGATACCGTTTCAGATATTCTCGCTAAATTAGGTATCAAGACCAAGCAAGGCGAACAAAGAGCGGCTCGCCGTACAAGAGCGGTTCAGATCGCCCGCAAGCAGGGCAAACCATTCACCAAGACCGAGAGGTTAGCCGCCGAAAAAGCCGCAGCAGAAGCCAAGAAGGCCGCTGAAGAAAAGGCTAAGGCCGAAGAAGAGGCTAAGAAAAAAGCCGAAGCCGAAGCCAAAAAACAAGCTGAGGAAGCCGCCAAGGCAGCCGAGGCAGCCAAAGCCGAAGCTCCTGCTGAAGAAAAAACAGAGTAACGTTTTTCAATCGCATGAAAATCGATGTTTTGACATTGTTCCCGGAAATGTTCGAGTCGCCGCTGGGGCATTCGATATTAAAAAGGGCACAGGATGCCGGGCTTGTCGAGATCAATTTCACAAATATTCGCGACTTTGCCGAAGGTCAGTACCGCAAAGTCGATGACAAACCGTATGGAGGCGGGCCGGGTATGGTGATGATGCCCGGACCTGTCTTCGACGCCGTCGAACACGCCAAAAATAAATCCTCTGAACCAGCAAGACTTATCCTGCTAACCCCGCAGGGCAAAAAATTCGACCAAAAACTTGCAGCCGAACTTTCAAATGAAAAACACCTCATCCTGATATCGGGCCGATATGAAGGTTTCGACGAGCGAATCCGCACCAGCCTCGGAGCGGAGCAAGTTTCCATGGGAGATTTTGTTCTCAGCGGCGGCGAGCTTGCGGCAATGGTGATTATCGACTGTGTGGTCAGATTATTACCCGGCGCACTTGGCGACGAGGATTCAGCAGCCGATGATTCGTTCAGCGATGGCCTGCTCGAATATCCCCAATACACCCGTCCCGAGGATTTTCGCGGGATGAAAGTTCCCGATATCCTGCTCAGCGGCGACCACAAAAAAATCGCCCAGTGGCGAAAAGACCAATCTATCGAACGCACAAAAAACAACCGTCCCGACCTGCTATAATAGACAATTAAAATCTGATTTTGGCTGAAACCTCTTGTGTAATTTTTACTTACGCTAACTTTTTGCGAAGTCTCTTTCCTAAATCAACCCAGTTCTCTAAACTAGTCCCTCGAGGATGTGGCGCAGCTGCCCATATCGTTCCATCTCGATTTTCAAATTCAAAGTTAGCAAGATTATTTCCAAAATACTTGCAGGGGTCTTTCCCATAAACCACTACCAGTTTTGGTCTATACTTTTTAACAAATTCTCTGATATTTTTCACACGGAATTTAGTAAAATTGTCTGAATATTTTCCCTTATCAAATTGTAAGTCAATATCCTCCGGTAATTTCTCACCAACTAATTCACTCAATCTTAACGGAAACGGCAATGGCCATAATTCTGCGATAAGATTATCCTTTCGTCCCAAGTGATTCTTTTGAAAATGCTTTCTCTTTTTTTCATTAACTTCATCCCCTTTTAGTGCAAGAAGGCAGGCGATAAGTCTAGTCCAAGTCTTCTGTAGCGTTGGATTTTCACCTCTAAACCATCTATTTAGTTGAGGCGACAGCATTTCATCGTGAAATTGGTCTATATCTCTAACAAAATTAGCACAGCCACGCTTTTCCCAAGCCTGTGTTCTTTCACGAATATAGCCGCCACCATCCTCAACCCCTATAAACCAATAATCAGCTTGTTCCGGGTCACCGAAGCCGAAATAATTTTTCATGTAGTTGATTAACAATTCATTCATCTTGCAGTATCCCATATAAATCAAAAATTTTCTGTCATTTCTATATTATTTGACCGCCCAAATCAAATTTGGCAAATCTTCTGTTTTTATAAATTCGACATGCATATCATTAAAAAGAATGTAGCAGCCTTTACCTTTATGATTTTCAGTTGTAGCTATTTCCTGTCCACCGTGCTGATTCCACCCCGGCTTAGTTTCAAACAATAAAACAGCGTCTGGTGACGAAGTTGAATCAACATTTGGATTTATCGCAAAATTACACGGTCCTTCTGTTGCGGTTTGACATTGAAGTAGTGATTTATCAATACCGGCATTTATTACTATGTCACACCATTCAGTCATAGCCGGATATTCCTCATGATGATCATTACTGTAACTCAAAAAAAAGTAGCCCAAGGCTCTCATGTTTTCTGCCGTTTTGCCCCCTTTCTTGTCGCAACCAACAGTCAAAGCAATTGAAAGAAACAACACAGTAATAGTTATTTTACGTCTCATACAACATCTCCTTTAAAAAAATATTGAACCTTTAATACTGCTTTTTATTTCTACCGACGGTATTACGTTATTCTTCACTCGCTGTAAGAAAGTATTCTCTTTTTTTGGGATTGAAATTCATCCTCTGTGATAATACCTTTTTCCTTTAACTCCGCAAGCTTGGCTAAATCATCAAAATTTTTCTTAACAGACTCATCTTTATTCTGCGTGATACTTTTATCAGCATCGTATTGAGCAAGTCCTCGAGTTATTAACTTTTTGTTATAGCGCCCAGCACAAAGAAAACCATCAATAACTGCCATAAACACCAAACTCCAATAAAATAAAAAAATCGGTAATCCAAGTATCGCCCCACCAAGTGCTGCTACTAACAAACCTATAGCAACCAACATAACTAAAATGCCCAGGATAATTCTACCACAATACATATATCCTACGCCTGGAAGAAAAATGTTTAAGAGTGCTGCAATCCAACCCGATTTTTTCTTTGCTTCAATTTCTAACTTTACCCGCTCTAAATCTGGCATATTGTTCCCTTTCCAAAAAATTTGTTTCTTTCAAATTCCATTTATTGCTGGCGGCGTGCGCATAAAAAAGGAGCATCGCCGCAAATGCTCACTTGAAAATCGCCAGGTTATTTTGTGACGAACACCCGCCAACGATGCCCCAAGCGGGGCATCGAATTTGGGCACCTCGTCACAAAATAACCTGGCGATTTTCAAGTGAGACGCCAAAAGTTCGATGAACTTTCAATTAGTATTTAATTTTCAACCATATTTCCGCGATAATTTTCCTGCCAAATTTTCAAAAACAACATTTTGACTTAATAACTCCGACTATCAGGTTATACTTTGACTTCATAAAGTCAAGAATTTTTAGAGCATTTTTTTAGCATATAGTAAAATTTGATGTCGGCAATGTTGAACATCAAACAAAAACTTGGGACTAACTACCCCAAATCGCTGCCGATGGGCTACCCAAACTCACTGTGATGGTAAAAGGCGAAAATTCGGACGATTTTGTATCTTGCTGTAAAAGCCTTGAGCCGGTATAATATGGTATAAAAGCTAATTCGTAAGTAGGCGTGGAATGAACACTTTAATTCATGAACCTATAGCCGTCAAAGTCAGTTTTGACGAAGACAGTATGTGGGTTGCCCTTGCCGATGGCAGAAAGTTCGGTGTGCCGCTGGCATATTTCCCACGACTTCTTAATGCTACCGCTAAGCAGAGGAAACATTACACCATCAGCGGCGGCGGTACCGGACTTCACTGGGCCGACATTGACGAGGATATATGCGTCAAATCGCTCATGCTCGGCATAGGAGATAGAACAAAACTTGCGGGCTGACTTTATGAGCAAATTAGTACCCTTAAATAACGTAAATCGCAATATTGTCAGGCTGACCAATAAATCCGACGAGAATAATTTCGTCGATGCCTCGCCTGCCGAGCTTTTCTCCTTCGTATGGGAGCTAACAAAGGAAGTATATTCACTTAGCGGCAAAGATGTTGAACAAAGATTACAAAGAAATGTTACAAAGCTTATCCGAAAACAAGGTTGAATTTCTTGTTGTCGGAGCTTATGCGATGTCGGTTTTGGGCTATCCGCGGGCAACGGGCGATATTGATATATGGATATTTGCCTCTGCCGAAAATTCAGAAAAAGTTTTCAAATCTCTCAAGCAGTTCGGGTCGCCTTTAAGCGGAATTGACAGCCGCACTTTTTCAGAGGCCGATGTCATTTTTCAAATAGGCGTGGCGCCCAGAAGGATTGACATAATAACCCAAATTGACGGTGTCGATTTCAAAGAAGCCTATCGTAACCGCGAGGAAATCGTTATCGATGATATCCGGATTCCGGTTATTTCAAAGAAAGACCTTATAAAGAATAAACGATCCACAGGCAGGGCAAAAGACGCTCTCGACGTAAAAGAATTAGGGTCAGCATAAAACTTATCATAAAATACTTCATGCTCGTAAAAAACACTGCTTTAACCGAGAAATGTACAGAAGCCGCTGTTTGTTGCCGAAGTATGGTGTATGAACGGCAATAGCTATATAAAAGTTGTTTTCTTTTCAGTTTTGACGCTGGCGATTCTCGGCTGCGGCGAACAAAACCGGTTCGGACGTATCACTCTCGATAAAAGCGAGTATGAAAAGCTGGTCGCCGGTTACTCCATTGAAAACCGTCCGATAGAGATAACGCTGATGGGTACGGGTCAGAAAACAACCCTTTTCATTGCGACAATACACGGTGACGAATGGGCTGGAACGCCGCTTTTGGCGGAGTTGGAAAAATACCTTTTAGTTCACAGGGAATTATTAAACGGGTGTAAAGTGGCTATTATCGCTTTAGCAAATCCCGATGGATTCGCAGCCGCCACCCGTTTCAACGCCAACGGTATCGATCTGAACCGTAATTTCGCCGCCTTTAACCGTGTTGATAGCGAAAGACACGGATATGAAGCTTTCAGTGAGCCCGAGTCCGGCACGCTTCAAAGGATAATCACCGAACTTACGCCTAAAAAGGTAATAACCATCCATCAGCCGTTTGCCTGCATCGATTATGACGGCCCAGCAGAACAATTAGCCGAAGCGATGGCGGATCGCTGCCCATTGGAAGTAAATAAACTTGGCGCGATGGAAGGGTCGCTGGGGTCGTTCGTTGGGGTGGATTTGAATATTCCTGTTATTACACTCGAATTGGGCAAAATGGATCACACCCTCCCAGCACAGGCTCTGTGGGATGAGTATGGGGAATGCATATTAGCTGCGATCGAATTTTAGCGGTTTGATTATAACTTTCAGTCCTTTTATTTAAAAAAATTCCAACCTAAATTGATTGACATAAACCCTGTTTTCTTGTAAGGTGCCTAACCCAATTACCTAAATAAAATGGTTTAAGAAAGTAATTTTTTAAGAAAGGATTTTTATGAAAAAGGGCACAGTTTTAGCGATTCTGGTGGTATTGATGGGCATTACCGCTGTCGGCTCAGCCGAAGAAATGAACAATGAACTGCACGGCACATTCCAGGTCGATACTATGACCAAGTACATGTGGCGAGGTTTTGATCGTTATGACGACCACGGCGCGGTCAACACAACCGTAAATCTCGATCTCTACGGTACTGGTTTTGGGTTGAGCGTAATGTATTCACAGCCGCTCAGCAGCGGATACGAAAACCTCAAATGGATTCCGACCACACTTTATTATCACAACAATGTGATGGAGGGCGAAAGCAGCCAGATCGACTACACCGTCGGATATGCATATTACAACTTCCTTGACAATTCCCGCAAGAGTATTGACCTTCAGGAGCTTTTCGCATCGTTCTCATTACCAAACATCTGCCCGATGGGTGTCGTTCCAAGCTATACGATCGTAAGAATGTGGCCGTCAAACAGCGGTTCAACCGCAAGCGCAATTGAAGCAGGCGGCTGGATTCACGTATTCGGTCTTGGCTACGATGGACTGACTCTTGGCGAACAGCCGATACACCTTCTTGCTGATATTACTTATAACGATGGAACAGGTATCAGCCCAACCATAACCACTCCCGTCGAACACGACTGGTCACACATGGTCATCGGCGCCGAAACCACATTTGAGCTTTGCGAAAATCTCAGCTTCAAACCCGGCGTATATTTCCAAAGAGCATGGGAAAGTACAGTTAATACCGAAAGTGATGAACTCTGGGCAGTTGGAAGTTTGATCTACAGCTTCTAAGAATTTGTTCCCAAAATGACAAAGGCCGGTTTAATAACCGGCCTTTTTTTATTACTAATCCAAAATTGCGTTTTTCATTTGGCCGCGTCACGGATGGCTTCAATAACCGTATCAACGGGAAGGATTATTTCCTTGCCCGCTTCTTTTGCCTGTTCGATAAGCTCATTTGCTTTGTCGAGAAAAGCGTCTTCACAGAGGCAATTGAGCATTAAAAAAGCGTTGAGGAAACAGTTTCAACTGTTTTCAGCAGAGCAGGCTTTTTGAATTGTTTGGCGGCCTTAATGGTGTTAGAATGTTCATTTGTGATTTTTTTGGAATTTCCTGACAATGGACAAATTTCTTGAGACCATAAACGGCCCCGATGACCTCAAAAAGCTCGATATTGAGCAATTAACGGCTCTGGCAGCCGAGGTAAGAGAGTTTATTCTCGAATCGGTCAGCCGCACCGGCGGCCATCTGGCCAGTAATTTAGGAGTAGTGGAACTAACGCTGGCTATGCATTACGTCTTCGACTTCAAAAGCGATAAGCTGCTTTGGGATGTCGGCCATCAGTGTTACACACACAAGATAATTACCGGCAGACGCCAGCAATTCACCCGCCTTCGCGAGGCGGACGGCATAAGCGGCTTCCCCAACCCAGCCGAAAGCCCCTATGACCAGTTTACCGTCGGCCACGCCGGTACGGCAATTCCGACGGCTGTTGGTATGGCTCTGGGGCTGCAAAAAAGTACTGAAAAAATCGTAGCTCTCGTCGGTGACGCCAGTATTGTCAACGGCGTCTCGTTCGAGGGAATGAATAATATGGGGCTGGTCAAGCGGCAGATGCTTGTCGTACTGAATGATAATTCCATGGCCATAGACGCCACGCAGGGCGCGCTGGCCAAGTATTTCTCCAAGATGCGGCTTAGTCACACTTATGAGGATATGGTGCGGACGACAAGCAACATACTCGAACATCTGCCGGTGGTCGGAAAGAGTATGGAAGAGGCCATTGAGCGTTTCAAGAAAACTATCCGCATGACCCAGCCGGCAAGTCAGTTGTTCGAGAGTTTAAATATCCCGTTCTTCGGGCCGGTAGATGGTCACGATATCGAGTCGCTGATAGAACTGTTCAAGGCCGCCGCGCACCTGCAGCGACCGGCCATACTGCACGTCTATACCAAAAAAGGCAAAGGGTTTAGTCCCGCTGGCGACCATCCGGCAAAATTCCATTCGACAGGGCCTTTCGAGGTCAACGGTGACGAAGTCGAACATCAAAGTTCAGCAGGTAAGAGCTTTACGCAGGTCTTTGGCGAGTGTCTTGTTAAACTTGCCGAAAAAGACCAGCGGATCGTGGCGATAACGTCCGCTATGACCGACGGGACAGGGCTCGCCGAATTTCGTGAAAAATTTCCCGACAGGTTCTATGACGTCGGCATTGCCGAAAGCGCAGCTGTCGATATCGCCGCCGGTATGGCCAAAGCCGGAAAAATACCGGTAGTGTGCATTTATTCGACGTTCCTGCAAAGGAGCTTCGACCAGATATTTCAGGAAGTGTCGCTGCAAGGCCTCCACGTCATATTTTGTATCGACCGCGCCGGGCTGGTAGGCTCCGACGGCCCGACGCATCACGGCTTGATGGATATAGGATTTTTCAGAATGATGCCGAATATGTCACTTGCCGCACCAGCCGATGGACGCGAACTGGCACTTGCCCTCGAATGGGCTATAAACGCAGACGGCGGAATAGCGATACGATATCCAAAAGAAACCGCAGGTGACAATATAGGCGGCTGCGAAGTGCCCTTTGAAACTGGCAAAAGCGTTACGGTAAAAGGCACAGATAGTGACATCGCGATAGTAACTTATGGAGCGGTTTTGCGTCAAGCTCTTGCCGCGGCGGTTACGCTCGAAAAAGAAGGCATGAACGTGGATGTGATAAACGCCAGATTCGCTTCCCCTGTGGATGATAAAATCTTAGCATTGTACGAAAGCAGAAAGGCTGTTATTACTGTAGAGGATCACCGGCAGGCCTGCGGCTTCGGTTCGGCTGTTTTGGAAGCAGCCGCAAATAAAAACAAAGGCAGGATAAACGCTAAAGTAATCAATCTGGCCGCGCCGAAAGAATTCATCCGCCACGACACAAGAGCCAAACAGATAAACGCAGTCGGTATCGACTTGCAGTGTATAATCCGAACGGTAAAAGAGTTAAGTTTGTCATTTCGAGGAGCGTAAGCGACGAGAAATCTTATGAGGGAGTATAACTACTATATTTACATTTTGACAAACTGGAATGAGCAACAACCTTAAAAGACGGATTTATGAACACAAAAATAAAATTGTTGAAGGCTTCACCAAAAAGTATAATCTTAATAAACTTGTATATTTTGAACATACAACCGATGTTAATGCCGCAATAGCAAGAGAAAAGGAAATCAAAAGATGGCGAAGGGGAAAAAAGAATGAACTTGTTGTTAGCGTCAATCCAGAATGGAATGATTTGAGTGATGAGCTATAAAAGATTTCTCGCTGCGCTCGAAATGACAAACACTTAATTTGAAAAGGCACAATTATGGCACAGAAAAAACCGCGGATAGTAATATTCGGCGACCCGCAAAAAGGCGAGGTTACAGAGGTTATCGACAAGTTCATCCGGTTCGCCGCTTCACGTGCGGACATCGCAGCCAACTGCGGCATCGTTGACTGCAGCCTTGACATCCTCAAACAAGCCGATTACGCCGTGGTCTTCGGAGGCGACGGCAGTATCATCTCAGCCGCACGCTTCTTGAGCGAAAGCGAGGTACCCGTTATCGGCGTCAATCTCGGCAAGCTCGGCTTCCTTGCCGAATTCAGTATCGGCGAATTGCAGGAATACTTCGATGATATAATCGCGAAACAAGTGTATATCGAAAAACGCCTTATGGTGTCGTGCCAAATGACGCGGGACGGCAAAGAAGTATTCAGCTCGGTCGCCAGCAACGATGTTTTCATCACAGCCGGCCCGCCCTACCGTATGATAGAGCTTGCCATTATCGTTGACGGCCAGCCACTCGCAAGCTGCGCCAGCGACGGCCTCATAATCTCCACGCCCACAGGTTCCACCGCCTACAATTTATCCGCGGGCGGCCCGATACTTTCGACTCCGATGGATGCTTTGGTAATAACATCGATTTGCCCGCATTCACTTTCGTTTCGTCCTATCGTAATAAACGCCGACAGCGTTGTGGAAGTCGAAGGACTGAAAGTCAACGAAGGCACAACTGTTTCCGTTGACGGCCAGATTACGCATCAAATGGATATCGCCGACAAGGTGACAATCCGCAAACACAAGGGCAAGTTCCTCGTGGTAAATAACCCCAAGCGAACAAAATGGGACACCCTTGCGACAAAACTCAACTGGGCAGAAAAACCCCGATACAGGGGATAAAGCTAATTTTTTCAATCCCCCAATATATTGAGCATCCATACTACCGATATGAGAAGCCAAATCAAAACAACTATTCCCAAAATGATAATAATGAACATCTTTATAAATTTATTTTTCAACTGCTTAATTTTGTCATTTATCAACATAAGAAAAAACAATCCAGTGGAGACAAACAAAGATAAACATACCGCAGAAATAAATCTGTTATGAGGGATTTCGAGCCCTTCTTCGATAAACGCAGGAATCACAGAAACAGCAAAAAAGATCACTGAAAATAGTAGAAACCATATATATTTTTTATACCATTTTTCTTTGCTGGTAAAAACTTCATCAAACTTTTGCCCAAATGGAAACATTAATTGCCTTACATTCTGTAATTAATCAAAAAATAATAATCTTGTTAATCCTGTAATCCTGTCTAAAAATATCCTGTAAATCCTGTCAAAAATCCAAAATCGCCTTCGCCTTCTCAAGCACCGTTTCGGCAGTATCATTTTCTTTAACGTCAATCCAGCCTACTTCGCCAAAAGTCTTAAACCACGTTCGCTGATGTTTGGCCAGCCGCCGCGTATTTATCTTTATCTTCTCTATCGCCTCGTCCAGCGTCAGCTCGCCATTAAAATACGCAATTATCTCCGCATAGCCAATAGCCGCTGCCGCCTGCACGCTCAACTGCTTCGGCTCGGCAAGCAAACCCTTCACCTCATCGACCAATCCCTCGTCAATCATCCTCTTGACGCGTTTATTTATCCGGCTGCTTTCGGCCTGCTTGTCACGGCGAATACCGATCACTTTCCACCGGCTCTGCGTATCCTGTTTTTGCTCATCCCACTGATTCTGAAAATCCGATATTGGCCTTCCCGTCAGTTCATACACCTCCAGCGCACGAACAATCCTGCGTTCGTCATTTCGATGAATCCGCTGGGCGGTAGCCGGGTCAACTTTTTCCAGCCGCCGATGCAATTCTTCCAATCCGATAGTCCCCGCTTCCGCTTTCAATTTTTCACGAATCCCCGCGTCACCGCCCGGCCCTTCAAAAAGCCCGTACAGCATCGCCTTAATATACAGTGCCGTCCCGCCCGACGCGATGACAGGCTTTCCCCGCTGCCCAATCTCCTTTGCAGCATCCTCCGCAAGTTCGAGAAACCGCCCGACGCTGAACGCCTCCGAAGGTTCTGCCACATCTATAAGGTGATACGGCATCTGCGCACGCTTCTCAATCGGCGGCTTAGCCGTCCCGATATCCATCCGCCGATACACCTTCATCGAATCGACGCTGATAATCTCAGCTCCCCTCTCTCGCGCAAGCTCAAACGCCAGCCGCCCCTTCCCCGACCCCGTCACGCCCAAAATTAGAATATGCTCATTCATAATTTCCTGTCAATATCGCCAAAACAGTATATAATACACTCTTCGTATATTTTGAGCAATTATGCAGATAAATTCCGACTTTGACGAAAAATTGCAGGCCGCCGCAAAGCGAACCAACGCTGCCATCGCCCGTCTGCTCGAATCCTGCCAAATGGATGCCGACATCCGCCAGCCCGTCCGCTACACTCTCGACGCTGGCGGAAAACGCGTTCGGGCAGCGGTCGTTTTGTGGTGCTGCGAACTGGTCAGCGGCAAAGCCAACCCCGACGCCGAAACAGCCGCAGCTGCAATAGAGATGGTGCATACATATTCCCTTGTCCACGACGACCTGCCCGCAATGGATGACGATGACTTCAGACGAGGAAAGCCAAGCTGCCACAAAGCATTCGGCGAGGCCGAGGCAATACTAACCGGCGACGCTCTGCTGACTCTCGCCTTCCAACTTTTGGCGACGGAAATTTCCGACCCCAACATCGCGGTAAAATTAATAAAGCAGCTTGCCGAAGACGCAGGCCCTGCCGGAATGATAGCCGGACAAATAGCCGACATCAAAGCCGAAAAAACTACGCCAGACGAAAAAACCCTCCAATACATTCATATAAATAAGACCGCTAAAATGTTCCGCTGCTCCGCTGCATGCGGCGCGATAGCCGGACGAGCCAGTCACGATGACATCAACCGCCTAAGCGAATACGGATTAAAACTGGGTCTGGCCTTTCAGGTAGCCGACGACATCCTCGACGTTATAAGTTCCACCGACCAGCTCGGCAAGACTGCCGGCAAGGACCAAAAAACCGGCAAGCTCACATACCCCGCGCTTTTCGGCCTCGACAAAGCAAAAAAATTATTACAGCAGCTTACCGCACAGGCCGCAGCCGCACTTACCCCCTTCGGCGACAAGGCAAATACACTGCTCAAGCTTACAACCGCACTACAAAAAAGAAAAAGCTGACCAACATCACCCCCGTCATTGCGAGGAGTGTAGCGACGAAGCAATCTTCATTATTACTTCAAAAGATGGGATTGAACGAGTCCTTCAAATAGCTCTGGATAAATATTGAAGAACCAACGGGAACTTGTTAGACTGATTGCACAATCATTGTTATTACTTAGTCTAAAAAGGAGAAACAGAAATGGGCGATAGTGGAAAAAAAGATAAAGGCAGAAGAGAACAACAGAAAAAGGCCAAGCTTAATCCAAAGGAAAAACGAAAATTGAAAAAGGAAAAGAAAATGAAATGACCAACGAACAAACACGGCATAACTTTGACAGTATCTACCAAAACACCCCGCTCGACGAGATTCCCTGGAACCACGAACAGCCGCCGGAGCTTATGGTTGAACTGTTCGAGTCCGGCAAAGTCAAGCCATGCCGGGCGCTCGACCTCGGCTGCGGAGCAGGCAACTACGCAATCTATCTCGCCTCTAAAGGCTTCGACGTTACCGCTATCGATATTTCCCCAGCCGCTATCAAAATAGCGAAGCAAAACGCCAAAACAAAAAACGTCAAATGCCGATTCCTTACCGCTGACGTTATCGAGAACTTTCCTCAATTCAACGAACCGTTTAGCTTCATCTACGACTGGGGTCTGCTGCACCATATTCCCCCGGAATACCGCACTCGATATACCCGCAACCTGCACAACATCCTAAGTGATAACGGCCTATACATGTCACTGTGCTTCAATGAAAACGACGCGTATTTCAAGGGCGCCGGCAAGATAAGAAACACCGACCGCGGAACACAAGTTTACCTCTCTTCTGAGGACGAACTAAAACAACTCTGGCAGCCATATTTCAAAATCATAGATTTCCGCCTTATAGACAACTTGAACTCTCCCATTGCTCACATCTTCAACTTTGCCCTCTTACAAAAAAAAAACAGTAAAATCCGCGAAATCAGTGATTAAAGAAACTTGTAAGAACCGTGTTAATCGGTGTTACTTGTACTGAGCGAAGTCGAAGTAATCCGTGTCTAAACTTCTTCGTGCTTCTTCGAGAACCTCGTGGTTCAAATTGACTGTTCAACTGTTTAACTATGAACGACCAGCAACGAACTATGAACAGTTTTGCACAGCAAAACACAAAATAAAACGAAATAAAACGGCTGGAAACGATAAAAAACGGAAAAAAACGCCGCCTTGACACCTGTTCGGTCCGGCGATAACATATCCCCAATGGAACGCAGAGCGGTAAATTCATTCATAATCTTTATTCTTCTTTTCGGCTTTTGCGGCTGCGATAACGAGCATAAACCATTACCTAAGCAGGTCTTACACCCTACCGACCCAAACAGACCCGACCCTGCCGATCTTTTGGCCCTCTACTATCCATACCTCGACCTTGTCCCCATCGAACCCAACAGCTCCGAATACCACGCCGACCGCCTCGCCCGCACCTACCGACCCGACACAGCCGCACATAACATCATTGCTATCGGCATGTTACAGCAAGACACCCCCCATGTTCGCCGCGCTCTCGCTGTCGCAATAAAGCGTTTTTACGCCGACCCCCAACCAGTTCCTAACTCCTACGACTGGCCGGACTTAGCGAAAAATTTCAAATCACATTTCGACCCCGCCGCCCCCATCCTTGACCACTATCCCGGCTGCCGCAACCTAACCATAATCGACCTTATCATAGAATGTTCGTACTATTTGGGCTGCCAGGACTGGGCCGTATCGCAAGTACAAACCATTGCAAACAAAGAGTTTACACCCAAGACGCATCTGGACAGCCTTCAATTCCTCACCGAGCCAAACCAGTAGCGACACCCCCTTTACAGCCGCCGCCTAATACGTTATCATCCGCAAAACGAAGTGTAAAAAGGATTCACAAATGCCAGAAGAACAAGTACTTGTAATCGAACGCAGCGTTTATGAGCAAGCCGGTCAGTTTCACGGCTTGACCTTCGACGTCGAACACTATAAAAACGCGATCTTCGCAGCCGGTGTGCCGCGTTTTATACCCCGCTCGCAAGCCGAATCAAACCCTGGCTTCAAGCAGATAATCCCTTATGTAATAATGGCTTGCGAAGGCAAGATACTTTCGTATATCCGCGGCAAGCGTGCCGGAGAAACCCGCCTTGTCGCCAAGCGTTCCATAGGCATCGGCGGCCACATCAACCCCACCGACGATATGCCGCTGTTCAATAGTGACTTTTACGACACGTATCTTGCGGCTGTACAACGTGAGGTCAATGAAGAAGTTACGATCGAATCGCCATACCGCAACCAGCTTGTCGCATTGTTAAATGACGATTCTAACGAGGTCGGGCAAGTGCATTTGGGAATTGTGCATCTGTGGCAGCTCGATTCTCCGCAGGTCAGCCGCCGCGAGCAAATGATAACGCAGATGGAATTTTTGCCCCGCCAGCAGCTTGAATCGCTCCGCGAACAGATGGAGACGTGGTCGCAGCTTTGTTTTGATGCCTTGCCGTCGATAACCGGAAGATGAGTTAAAATAAGAAATTAGGAAAAGCCGGCGATCGGATTTGAACCGATAACCCCTGGTTTACAAAACCAGAGCTCTACCGTTGAGCTACGCCGGCGAAGAAGCGGATTTTAGAAAACGAGCGACAAAATTGCAAGCAAATTAAGCAAAAGTCGTGGTTTTGAAGAATTAAGGATGTGCATTTTCTATTGTAGATGGGTATTGAGCTTGAGTTTGAAGGATTTTTGAGTAAAATGGCCATCCTTGACTGACAGCCAAATATGGAGAGGTGTCGGAGTGGCTGATCGAGCCGGTTTCGAAAACCGGTGTGCTCGCAAGAGTACCGCGGGTTCGAATCCCGCCCTCTCCGGTTTTTTATTTCATTTCATAAGCCACTTCAAGCTAAGCGGTTATAGTAAACTACAAAGAGAGCGTCACCCTCTCTGACATTCATTCAGCACCTCGCTCGCATTTTTTTATGGCCGGTGGTATAAATTATTGAAATCCTCCGCTGGTCAGTCTCTCTACTGCCTTGCATTTACGATACAAAATAATATCTTTATTTTTTAGCTTTTCGATGTCGTTACGACGAATATAACAATGTGTTTCTGCAAAGTCCTCGAAATGGTTTGTGCAGGCATAGAGGCTAACATAACCTTTTGGCTTGACATTATCTGCAAAGGGTATAATCATTTTTGCCAGCATCGCACCAAAGTTTATCTTCTCTACACCATTACCAAACTCATTATAAAAGCGAAACCACTGGCCATATTGTGTTTTACCCATACGCATTTCAAAACTATGTGATGCCTCATGTAAAAGCAGGTTCCTGTCATTCGACCATACGAGAAGTTTTTCTACAGGTGATCTGCTTTTGAGATGAATCGGCCAGCCCGGTTCGTCAGGATTCACGAATCCGGTTACAAAAGGCGCAAACCCTTTGCAGGATATTTGAATTGAACCTATATTGCATTTGAAATATGCTGGACACAATCGCAGTTCTTTGTCGATTCTGTCGAGCATGGCTGCGGTTTCGCTGTTGTATGCGCTCTTGTCAACATTGATGACCACGCTATGCACTTTCTCCACCCGCAAAGCTTTTTCCAGAATAACCTGCCTGTTTACACATCCCGGCAGCAATAGCGCAGCGGCAGCAATTAAAATCTTCATCACCCGCATTTTACCCATTCCTTCTTTATTGCCTATTTTAACATTTTTCTGGCCTTATTTCAAGTATTTTTGTTCGATTGTATAAGGCTGCACATGTCTTTCATTTAGACAATTCCTCCTTTATGCAGGTTTTTGTGTCTGTTTTTCCCTCCGGTTTTTTGTCTTCTTGATAGATCCAAACGGTCCTATCTATCAGGTATGGATTCTTATATCTTTATTGCTGCCCTTGACACCGGTTAAGTACCGTTTTAACATACCGCCAATGAAAGAAATGAGTGCGAAGATATTTATAATCGTTATTCTGCTTAGCTTTTACGGCTGTGAGAATAAACGCAACCTCATTAATTAAGGGCACCTCTAAAAATCGTGTTTTAGAGGGCAAAATTTTCAGTTAATATTTTTTTGATTAAAATTTGAATTTACTATCACAAAATCACGATTATTCATGTCAATTTGACGGCGAAAAACCT
>JAQURJ010000011.1 GCA_028715705.1 Phycisphaerae bacterium
ATCTGCTAATGGAAACACTGATAATCGAATACCCACGAATGTCAAAAATCAAAGAGCACAAGGGCATAAGGGCATAAGAGTACAGAGGGTTTGACCGTAAAAATCGCGTCCGCCTCTAAAAATTCAAGTTTATGGCTGTTTTCAGTACTGTAAATGCGGCTGGGAAATTATTTTCAGAGGTTGTCCTGTGTATTGTGTTATTTTTGTTTAACAATTACCCAAAATAATCCGATGTACAAAGCACTAGTATGCGAAATAACTAAAAATGAAGGGATAAATCATGTGTCCACAAAAAAACCAACCAGGGAAGTTTTTGGCACTTTTACTTATTTTAGGGTTGATTTCCGGTTTTAGTTTGCAGGCACTGGCAGAGGAGAAAGACCCGAACAATGAAGAAAATTACTTCGATATGTCGCTGGAAGAGCTGATGGATGTTCCGATAACACTGGTTTCCAAAAAAGACGACAAACTATTTACCAGCCCGGCTGCTGTTTATGTAATTACTGCCGAGGACATTCGTCGTTCAGGTCATCAATCGATACCTGAACTGCTGCGGATGGTGCCCGGGATTGAAGTAGCACGACTTGATACCAATAAGTGGGCCATCACATCGCGTGGCTTTAACACCATGTTTGCCGAGAAGCTTCTGGTAATGATTGACGGCCGTTCTGTGTACACACCTTTACATGCCGGTGTTTACTGGGATGTTCAGGATGTCCTGCTTGAAGATATTGAACGAATAGAGGTGGTACGCGGTCCCGGAGGCACTCTATGGGGTGCCAATGCCGTTAACGGTATCATCAACGTTATCACCAAAGACACCAAGGAAACCCAGGGAGGGCTGATTAGCACAGGCATTGGTACTGATGAGAATGCCCTTTCTGCTTTTAGATACGGCGGTAAACTTTCCGACAACGCTTATTATAGAGTATATGCTAAATACTTCGACCGTGACGGCGCGAAATTCAGCGACGGCGGTCACGCCTTTGACGAATCGGATACGTTACGACAGGGTTTCCGCATTGACTGGGACAGTTCTTTACGCGACCATATAACCCTTCAGGGCGATTGTTACACCGGCCATTTCGGTCAGCGTACGTTTATGCCTTCTCTTAGCCCGCCGTACATGCCTACTGAGAATAATGTTATAGATGTTAGTGGACAGAATGTTTTGGCCCGATGGACCCACGAAGTATCCGAGACATCGGGTATGGCCCTACAGTTTTACTACGACCGCACAAGGCGCAATCTTAGCCCTCTCTTTGAGAGCCGCGATACTTATGATATTGATTTCCAGCATTATTTCCGGTATGGCGACCGCCACAACATTATCTGGGGTCTTGGCTATCACAATACAGGCGACAACACAGAAGGCAGTTACATTATGAGTCTTTCCCCATCCAGTCGTAATGACGAGACTTTTAGTGCCTTTGTCCAGGACGAGATTACTCTTATCAAAGATAGGCTTAAGTTCATCGTGGGGTCGAAATTTGAGAAAAACGACTATACCGGTTTTGAATATCAGCCGAGCGCACGTCTGTTATGGACTCCCGATGAGCGTAATACGATATGGACATCTTTTACCCGTGCGATATCGACGCCTTCGCGTTTTTATGCCGATGGGCTTCAACATTATCTTGTGATAAATCCATTCGTGGTTTTCTCTTTTTCCGGCAGCGACGCCCTCAAGTCACAGGAAGTTAAGTCTTATGAGCTGGGCTATCGGTTAAAACCCGCCGATAACCTGTATTTTGATATTACAGGCTTCTACAACGAGTATGACCACCTCTTTGCCCTTGAGAATAACCCTACAGTCTTTACCAAAATTTACGACAACAAGATGTACGGCGAGACATATGGCGGTGAAATATCAGCCAACTGGCGAGCGAATAAAAACTGGAGGATGACCGCCGGTTATGGTTTTCTACAGATGCAGTTGCACCGGGAAAGTTCGAGTACCAACACCAGCACCAGTACCAGATATGAACACAGTTCACCACATAATAATTTCCGTCTGATATCTTATTTAGATTTACCCAATAACCTCGGACTTAACGCTGCGCTTTATTACGTTGACAATGTACCTGAGTACGATATTCCTTCCTATGTTCGACTGGATGTAGGTCTTAACTGGCACGTTAATAAAAATATAGAGCTGTCCGTAGTAGGTCAGAATCTGCTTGATTCCGGCCATCCCGAGTTTAGAGACAATAGTTCTGCCACTGCCGAGATACAGCGTGGTGTGTTTGGAAAGCTGGTTTATAGATTCTAAAAGTCTCCGACAAAAAGAGTGTTATTGTGCGGCAGTCTCAGGCCTTTTGGAGCAAAAGGCGTATTTTATTACACTGGTTATGAATATGTTAAATTTCGCACTTTTTTGAAATGTTAAAGATAGGCACAATAAGCCGCAGCGGGCTTATGCGATTATTTATCACTTACAGCATTCTGCCCGTAAGTGGTAATAATTTACAAAAACATTACCGGAAAATATCTTTATACCGAGGCTTTTGTCTCGCCGAGTCCGTATATATCTCATATGGTGGCCGACAGCGACAGGGTTGGTTCTGCCCTATGAATAACTGTTTTAACTTCTTAATCTGAGGGATATGATGTTCCTTGATCATCCCAATGGCGTTATCTATTTTAATTGATTATATTAAACCCTCAGGTTATAGTGCTGGGGAGCGTATATTGTGGTTATAGGTATTGGGGACAAAAAGGCTTTTTAACAACGGGAAAATTATGAACGAAAAAATACAAAGTTATCTGAAAAACCATTCTGCGGCGTTTGAAAAGCTTGCCGCAAATAGCGATAATATTCAAAAAGCGGCTGAACTGGTAATAAGTTGTTTCCAGCAGGGGGGTAAGGTCCTGCTTTGCGGCAATGGCGGTTCGGCTGCGGACAGCCAGCATATAGCGGGCGAATTTGTCGGCAGGTTCAGAAAAAATCGTCAGCCGCTGCCGGCTGTTGCGCTTTGTGCGGATACGGCGGTAATTACCTGCATAGCAAACGATTACAGTTTTGACGAGATTTTCAGCAGGCCGGTGGAGGCGCTTGGCAAGAAGGGTGACATTCTGTGGGCGTTTTCAACGAGCGGTTCATCGGCCAATGTACTCAAGGCAGCAGAAAAGGCAAAAGAAAAAAATATAAAAATTTTAGCGTTCACGGGCAAGGCGAACAGCAAGCTTGAGGCTATGGCTGATGTGTGCATTTGCGCATCGGCAGAGTTGACCTGCATAGCGCAGGAGATGCACCAGATCGTGTATCACTTGATTTGTGAAATGATTGATGAACTTTATTAGGTGTAACCACTTTTAGCTTTTTGGCCTTATCCAGTTAAACAGCCAGAACGGTAAGGCGATAAGAATAACGATTGGTGCGACAACCAGTAAGATCAATAGATTAAAGAACTTACCGACGAATGAAATTCTTCTGTTTGCTGTTACATTACCCCACATCCGCAGCAATCCGCCGTAATTGAACCGGATATTAACGAACGGCAAATATGGTGTTAGCGGATTTATCGCCGACGGCGAGCCGCACTTATCACAATATTCCTGCAACGGGCTGCATTCGGATAGACAATTAGGACAAACCGGCATTGCATCGTTGGCAAGGGCGTCTTCGTCCAGATGTTCTAACGGTTCGAGAGTATCCTTTTCCTGCTTTTCCATGCCTCAATTTTAGCTTATCCTCGCAAAAAAAACAATTTTTTCTTTAGCAACTCGAAGGCTTTTGCGTATAATACCGCCTCGTATGCGCATACGGCGACAAACGGACAAACGGTAGTTTACAGTATTAAAAACGTCATAATAAGAGGTTGTTGAATGCTAAATCTTAAAGGCACAAGCTGGCAGCAGCGATACGCAGCGACAGGTATATATACGCTTCGGTGCAAGGCTCTGGACAAACCGGGGATGTTCGCGAAGCTGAGCGATTTGATAGGCAAAGCCGGTGTAAATCTTGGCGATATATCCACCATCAATCTCGAGAGCGAATATAAAATTCGCGATATAACGGTTTTTACATCCGGTGAAAACCAGCTTGCGGCGTTGATAGATATGATAGGCCAGACCGACGGTCTTGATGTTATCAGCGTTCGTGACGAGGTGATTGAGACGCATCGCCGCGGTTCGATAGATGTTGTCAGCAAAGCAAAGCTGGAAAGTCTGACCGACCTGCGAATGGTTTATACGCCGGGCGTCGCTTCGGTTTGCAAGCAGATACAGAAAAATCCAGAACTGGCGTGGGAACTGACGGGCATCTGCGACAGGGTTGCCATTGTTACGAACGGTACCGCGATATTGGGGCTTGGCGATATCGGTATAGTGCCGGGGCTGCCAGTGATGGAGGGGAAGGCTTCGATATTTGCTGAATTTGTAAATATAAGTGCGTTTCCGATACTGGTTGACAGCAAAGACCCTGATACGATCGTCGATACTATCTGCCGGATCGCGGCGGGGTTCGGGGCGATACAACTTGAGGATATATCGGCTCCGACGTGTTTTGAGGTGGAAGAAAAGCTGATCGAGCGGCTGGATATTCCAGTTTTTCACGATGACCAGCACGGGACGGCTACGGTGGTTCTTGCGGCACTGATAAACGGTTTGAAGCAGGTTGGGAAGAAGGCCGAAGATTGCAATGTTATTATGATCGGCGCGGGTGCCGCTGGTATCGCTATAAGCAAGATGCTGCTGAATTTCGGCGTGAAGGATATTGTGGTTTATGACTCGGTCGGTGCGGTTTATCGGGGCAGAGTTGAAAAGATGAACCCTTATAAGAAGGAGCTTGCCGAGATAACCAATAAGCAGAATGTAAAAGGCGCTTATGCCGACGGCTTTGCTGGCAAGGATATTTTTGTCGGCGTCGCCAGCCCGAATATGGTTAGCAAAGAGATGATAGCGAAGATGAATAAGAACGCTATCGCTTTCCCACTGAGCAATCCGATTGGCGAAATAAGCGTTGAAGAAGCACTTGAAGCGGGGGCGGCGATAGCTGCAGACGGACGAAGCATTAACAATGCTCTTGCGTATCCGGCACTTTTTAGAGGGGCACTGGACGCTCGGGCAAAGGCGATAACGATGGAAATGAAAATAGCGGCTGCACAGGAAATCGCAAGACTTGCCGGTGACGATGCGATGTTGCCGGATATATTGGATAAAGAGATGCATCGCAAGGTTGCGGCAGTTGTGGCGCAGGCGTGGAAAGAATAAGAATAGGGATAGATATATTATGGAACTGGTAAAGAAAATAAAAGAGGCTGAAAACCAGGCGAAACAGATAATTGAGGACGCTCGCAAAAAGGGGGGCGAAATGGCAGAGCAAGCCCAAAATCAGCGTCAGCAGCAGCAAGCGGATTCTGAGCAGCAGCGTAAAAAAGCTATCGCGGATGCTGTTGGGGCCGCAAAAGAGCAGGCACAGGGACAGGTCGCTTCATTGAAAGATGATGCGGAGAAACAAAAAAAAGATATGCGTGAAACAGCTGAAGCAAAAATAGAACATTGCGCCAAAGAAGTTATCGACTTTATACGGGGTTAACGAATGGCAATTTCGGCCATGACAAAAGTTATGATAGTCAGCCATCGCTCGGAGGCTGCACATCTGCTGGAAGAGATACAGCAGGCCGGAATTTGCCAGGTGTTAAATGCCGAGCAGTCGATGATCTGCAAGCATTTGCCTGAACTGGAGTGTGAGGGAACGAGAAACCCCAGAAACCTCGAAGAGAGAGTTGTCAAGCTGTCCAAGGTAATTGATTTTCTAAGGAGTTATAATAAAAACGGCAAAAGGCCTATGCTGGCGCCGAAAGCTGTTATTGACACGCAGCGATATAAAGCAATTATTTCTGATCATCAGTTACCGAAGGTTGTGGAGCGTTGTGAGGAAGTTCAAACAGAGATCGAGCAAATTCAAAACCGAATGCAGGCAGCCGAAGATGCGATACGGAATCTTGAGCCGTGGCAGCGGCTGGGAAGTCAGCTCGAAGAACTTGCCGATCTCGAACAAGCTAAAACCTTTACCTATCTTATTGCTGACCAGCACTTTGCGGCTGCTCAAGAGAAGCTGGATGAATTGGAAGTTGTTTTTTCCCAGGTTTCACAAACACGCGACAATAAACACGCGATGCTGCTGGTCGCGCTTAATGATCAAGTTGCAGATGTCAACAAAATCCTGCGGGCGGCTGACGCCGAACCGGTTATTTTTGAGGGGCTTAAAGGAACTGTTACTGAGAACCTCGATAAGAACAGGGCTAAACTTGCCGAATATGGTAAGGAACTTAGCAAACTGCACGAGAACGCAAGTGAACTGGCCGAAGATTATTTTAAGCTTCAGGTTCTTCACGACCATTATAGTAATCTTCTAAATAGGGAAAAGGCGCACGATTCGTCTCCGGCGACCGAGCAAGCCGTTCTTTTTGAAGCATGGCTGAAGAAAAAAGATCTTGGCAAGCTCGAAACCATCGTTGCTCAATTTGGCTCAAGCAGCATGGAAAAAGTTAAACCCGGCGAGGAAGAACAAATACCGGTCGAGATAGAAAACCGCCCGACAATAAAACCGTTTGAGGTTGTTACTCGGCTTTACGGAATGCCGCAGCATTATGAAGTGGACCCGACTGTATTTTTAGCACCGTTTTTCGCCCTTTTCTTTGGATTGTGTTTGACTGATGCCGGATACGGGCTGGTATTGATGGTTGGGATGATATGGTTTGTTAGAAAAATGCAGGGCGACAAAAAACTTATGGTTATGCTCGGTATTTGCGGGGCAGCAACGGTCGTAGCCGGTGCTGTGACCGGTGGATGGTTTGGCGACGCCATTCAGCAATTCGTACCAGCCTTAGAGCCTATCAGAAAAAAAATGATATGGTTCGATCCAATGGAAAAACCCATGCATTTTTTCATTCTGGCCTTGGCATTGGGTTACGCTCACATTATGACAGGCCTGCTGATAGCGTTTGTTCATAATCTGAAACAGAAAAATTATGTCGCGGCGATATGCGACAATTCGGTATGGCTTTTAATGATCAATTCTGTTGTTTTGTTTGCGTTGAGCAAAACGGGAATGATACCCGCGGTTCTGAGCGGTTTTTTTGGCATACTTGCCATTATTCCGGCAATAATTATACTTCTGTTCAGCCATAGGGAAGGCGGCATAGGGGTGCGGATAGGAATGGGCGCATATAATCTGTTCAGCAGTGTTTTTTATCTTGGCGATGTGCTCAGCTATCTGCGTTTGATGGCGCTTGGTATGGTGACAGCCGGTTTGGCGATGGCGATAAATGTAATTTGCAAGTTATGTCTAATTATTCCTTTTGGTATTGGTATCGTTGTGGCTGTCGTATTTTTTATAGGTCTTCATGTGAGCAATCTCGCGTTGAATACACTTGGGGCGTTCGTTCACACTCTTCGTCTTCAATTCGCGGAATTTTTCCCGAAGTTTTTAGTTGGCGGCGGCAGAGAGTTTACACCGTTGACCAAAGAATATAAGTATATCTATATTGAAAAAGAAAAAAGTTAGTTCAAAAAATAAGGAGCAAAAGATGGACTATGGTATGGCATTAGCTTTGACAGGTGCGGGTTTGGCGGCATTGTTGGCAGGAATAGGGTCAGCAATCGGGATCGGTATTACCGGCAGAAGCGCAACGGGCGTGTTGAGTGAAAAACCTGAGCGTTACGGAAATTTATTCATTCTTGTGGTGCTTCCCGGTACGCAGGGGTTGTACGGATTTCTCGCAGCATTTCTGATAATGCTGAAGTTGAATTTCTTCGGCAGCGGCGGTACCGTAGAAATCAGTAATGCTCTTGGATTGCAAATACTGGCAGCTTCACTTCCGGTTGCATTCGCAGGTTTTCTTAGTGCGATCCATCAGGGTAAAGTTTGTGCAGGCGGCATCCTGATGGCTGCGAAAAGACCGGAAATGGCACTTAAAGCTGGTGCTATTTACGCTGTTATGGTTGAGCTTTATGCGATGCTTGGACTTGTTGTGACTATGTTTATCATACTTTTTGGTATTCATTGGCCGACACCTGCTTAATAAAATTTAGAAAGCGAATTTATTATGGATGCCCAACAGGTAATTAATAAGATACTCGCCGATGCGCAAAAAGAGGCTGATCAGATAATCGCCGCTGCTAAACAGCAGCAAGCCGACGAGCAGAAAAAGTTCGACAAAGGGCTTGCGGAATTTGGTAAGGAGACACAAGTCATCGCGCAAAAGCGGGCACAGGATGAAAAGGACCATATCCTTGCCGCAGCCCGTATGGCTGAAGCAAAGGAACTTCTTACAGAAAAACGCAAAGTGCTTGACGAGATGTTTGTCAAATCTAAAGAGAAGCTGTCGGCTCTCGATGAAGCGTCTTACAAAGAGCTAATGGCCAAACTTATGGCCCAGGCGTCTGAAACAGGTGATGAAGAAGTTCTGATCGGTGCGAATGAAAAACACATCGACGCCGCTTTGGTAAGTCAGGTCAACAATAAAATCGGCTCAGGAAAATTGACCCTCTCAAATGAAAAAATAAATGCGACTGCTGGTTTTGTTTTGAGAAAGGGACGTGTCAGAACTAATGTAACTGTCGATGTGCTTATTGAGCAGGCGCGGGAAAAACTTGAAGTGAAACTGGCAAAAGAATTGTTTGGTTAGACACGAGTTACAGGCTTTTTGAGACAGGATTAACAAGATTCACAGGATATTTTTAGAGACTGATTGATATATCTAAAATGGCTGAAATGGTTCAAAAGCAGGTTATTGATTTTGCGGTTTATCCGCCGGTTGGCGGTGAAGACTGGCGTTATGCATTTGCTACGGCCAAAGTGCGTGCGCTGGAAACGGTTCTTTTAAGCAAGCCGGTCCTTCACGATATGATAAACGCAGCCAACTTTGACCAAACGGTGGATGTGCTAAGTTCGACCGAATATGCACTTGGGCAGGGTTCGAGGACGATCGGCGATATTGAAAAGATGCTGCTTGAAAAACGGACAGCGGTAAGAAAAATGTTCTGTGATCTTATGGAAGATAGTGGAATTGTAACGCTGCTCAAAAGCCGTGTCGATTTTTCGAATCTGCGGCTGGCGGTGCGGCGTGAAGTGACTGATAAACCTATCGGACTGGATTACAGCGATGATGGCAATGTCCCTGCTGACGAGTTCGAGCAGGTTTTCGAGAGCGAAAGCTACTTTAAGCTGCCGGAACATATGCAGGAAGCTATCGAGCAGGCGGTTCTGGCTTATTATCAGGATAAGGATATTCGGCGGATCGATTATGCGATAGATAACGTGCAGGCTCTTTACGCGGTGCGTGAAGCCGAAAAGCTCAATAATGAGTTTATGGCAGGCCTGTCGAAAATGCAGACCGACTTAACTAACATTCGGACAATGCTGCGATTAAAGTTCGCCGAAATGGACATAAGGGATGTTTTCCTCGAAGGCGGATATATCGAAATAGAAAGGTTCAAAGCCGGGATTGAGGCTGGTTTTGACACTATACCGCAAATTTTCTTTGCAACACCGTATCATCATATAGTTGATAGCGGAACGCACTATCTGGCTGGGGAAAAGTCGTTTTTGCGGCTGGAACAATTGTGCGATGAATTCATTGACGGGTATCTGAAAAGCACAAATACAATCGCGGCTGGGCCTCAGCCGGTAATTGCGTACTTACTGATAAAGGAAAAAGAAATTCGCGATGTGCGGCTGGTGCTGACAGCCAAGAAAAATCAGCTGGATAACAGGGTTGTGCTTGACCGAATTGGAAAATAAAGATGGCAGAAACAGAAAAAAAAGCGGCAGCTCTTGGCGGTGAAGATTTTATTCTTCCGTTCTCGGCTCTTGGGCTGGATACGTTCCAGACCGATTCGAAAGAGCAGACGCAGGCAGCGGCAAAAAAAATCATAAATGCCGGTTATGCACTGATAGTTGTTGCCGAAAACATTGCTGCAGATGCCGAGCTGGTTTTTGGTGAGTATCACAATAAGGCCTTGCCGTCGATAACCATCGTGCCGTTCACCACCGAATCAACTGGTATGGCAGTGGCAGGGCTGGGCGAAGCAATAAGGCTCGCGACAGGGATAAACATTCTCAAATAGCAGAGGATAAGATGACAGAAAAAAGAAAAGGTAGAATAATTAAGGTTGCCGGGCCGGTGGTCGTGGCAGAAGGCATGACCGGGGCAAGGATGTATGATGTGGTTCGTGTGGGTTCGCTCAACCTGATAGGCGAGATCGTTGAACTTCACAGTGATACGGCTTCGATACAGGTTTACGAGGAAACCGGCGGAATAGGCCCTGGCGAAGTTGTAGTCGATACCGAAGCTCCTCTTTCGGTGGAACTTGGGCCCGGACTGATAGAAAGTATTTACGACGGGATACAAAGGCCGCTTGACACCCTTTACGCAAAGGAAGGGGCGTTTATGGGTCGAGGCTCCGATGTGCCCGGTCTTAACCGCGAGAAAAAGTGGGATTTTGAGGCAACCGTAAAGGCTGGAAGCAATGTAGCCCATGGTGACATCGTAGGCCAGGTTCAGGAAACAACTTTACTTCTCCATAAGATAATGATTCCTCCTGGTGTGAGCGGAATACTGAAAGAAATTAAAAGCGGCCAATACACAGTGACAGATACTATCGGAATTGTGGAAACCGACGGCGGTGAAAAGCACGAACTGAAACTGATGCAGAAATGGCCTGTTCGTGAACCTCGCCCGGTCAGCAGAAGACTTGCCCCCAAAGATGTGCTGGTTACAGGCCAGCGTATCATTGATTCGTTCTTCCCGATAAGCAAGGGCGGAACGGCTTGTGTGCCTGGACCTTTCGGCAGCGGAAAAACCGTTGTACAGCACCAGCTTGCAAAATGGGTCGATGCCGATAT
Organism: Phycisphaerae bacterium; assembly: GCA_028715705.1. Taxonomy (GTDB): domain Bacteria; phylum Planctomycetota; class Phycisphaerae; order Sedimentisphaerales; family Anaerobacaceae; genus JAQURJ01. The sequence continues at coordinate 10,856 of JAQURJ010000011.1, forward strand.
CGTGGTTTATGTTGGCTGCGGCGAACGCGGAAACGAGATGACCGACGTATTGACCGAATTTCCTGAATTAAAAGATCCTCGCAGCGGCGAGCCTTTGATGAAACGTTCTGTTTTGATAGCCAATACCTCAAATATGCCCGTAGCCGCTCGTGAGGCATCGGTTTATACCGGTATTACCTTAGCCGAATACTTCCGTGATATGGGCTATACCGTCGCCTTAATGGCTGACAGTACAAGCCGATGGGCGGAAGCCATGCGTGAAATTTCAACGCGTCTTGAAGAAATGCCAGCCGAAGAAGGATATCCGGCTTATCTCGGTGCAAGGATCGCCAGCTTCTACGAAAGAAGCGGCAAGGTCGAATGTGCCGGTTCGCCGAAACGTGAGGGTGCGTTATCCGTTATCGGTGCGGTCAGCCCGCCCGGCGGCGACCTGTCCGATCCGGTGGTGCAGGCGACGCTACACGTGGTGAAGGTGTTCTGGTCATTGCAGGCAAAGCTTGCTTATCAGCGTCACTTCCCGGCTATCGATTGGCTGACCAGCTATTCGTTCTATAAGGAGTATCTTAAGGATGGTTTCTCCGATAAGGAACTCGGGCTGGAAATGGATAAGCTTACTGTGCAGGCGATGAGCATTCTTGAAGAGGAATCCCAGTTAAAGGAAATCGTTCGGCTGGTTGGTGCCGAAGCTTTGAGTCCGAAAGACCGGCTTAGCCTTGAGACGGCAAGGACGCTGAGGGAAGATTATCTTCACCAGAATGCATTCCATGCGGTAGATACTTATACCTCGCTGGAAAAGCAGTACCAGATGCTGAAGACGATAATGCATTACTATAATCAGTCACTTGCGGCTATCACTCGCGGCATCGAGCCGGAAGAACTGTTCAAGCTGGAAGTTCGCGAACAGATAGCAAGAGCCAAATACATTCCGGCTGACCAGATAGAAAAAATTTCGCAGATACGCGAGATGATAGATTCGCAGATCAAGGATATTGTTCAAAAAGTAGGTGTCTAAATGATAAAAGAATATCAGACGGTAAGAGATATTTCCGGGCCGCTTGTGTTGGTCGATCAGGTTGGCGAAGTAAAATACAATGATATTGTCACTGTTGAGCTTGGTGACGGAACGGTGCGTAACGGCCAGATACTCCAGGCCGAAAAAGGCAAGGCGCTGATTCAGGTCTTCGAGGGTACGCATGGTATCGATGTTAAGAACAGCACTGTGCGGTTCCTTAATAAGCCGCTGGAATTAAATGTCGCCCCAGATTTGCTCGGTCGCGTTTTTACCGGCCTTGGCGTTCCCAAAGACGATGGGCCAAAAATCATACCAGCCGACCGCCGCAATATCAACGGAAACGCTATTAACCCATTCGGTCGTGACTATCCAAACGAATTTATCCAGACCGGCATCAGCACTATTGACGGACTGAACCCTATTGTCCGCGGTCAGAAGCTGCCGATATTCTCGGCGTCTGGTTTGCCGCATGACGATATGGCTGCACAGATAGCACGGCAGGCGACTATTCGCGGTGAAGGCGAGCAGTTCGCTGTAGTGTTCGCGGCTATGGGTATTACGTTTGAGGCGGCACAGTTCTTTATTAATGATCTGACCCAGACCGGCGCTATCGAGCGGTCTGTTATGTTCATTAATCTTGCGGACGACCCGGCTATCGAACGTATCGCGACACCACGTTTTGCGTTGACTGCTGCTGAATACCTCGCGTTCGACCTCGATATGCACGTTCTGGTTATCCTCAATGATATGACCAATTACTGCGACGCTCTGCGTGAGATAAGCGCGGCTCGAAAGGAAGTTCCTGGTCGCCGCGGCTATCCGGGTTATCTCTATACCGACCTTGCAACTATCTACGAACGAGCTGGACGCATAAAAGAGAAAAAAGGTTCGATTACAATGCTTCCGGTTCTTACAATGCCGGAAGATGATAAAACGCATCCTGTTCCGGACCTTACCGGATACATTACAGAAGGGCAGATCATACTGTCTCGGTCTTTGCAGAGAAAGGGGATTACCCCGCCGGTCGATGCGCTGCCGAGTCTTAGCCGCCTGAAGGACAAAGGTATCGGAGAAGGCAAGACCCGTGAAGATCATGCGGACCTCTATAATCAGCTTTACGCGGCGTATTCTCGTGGAAAGGATGTACAAGAGCTTGCCACGATCATGGGCGAAGCGGCTCTTTCCGATGAGGATAGAAAATATATGGAATTTGCCAACCAGTTCGAGGCTCGCTACGTTTCGCAGGGCTATTATGAGAATCGTACAATTGAGCAGACGCTTGACCTTGGCTGGGAGCTTTTGAGTATGTTCACCAATGCTGAACTGAAACGTATCGACGAAAAGCTCATCGCCAAGTATATGCCGCGATTTAGAAAAGAAAAAACCGAAGAACCAGCGGAGGCCGCAAAGTAGATGCTGAATGTCAACCCGACACGGATGGAACTGCTCAACCTTCGCAAGCGTATTGGTCTTGCGCGGCGAGGGCATCGGCTGCTGAGTGAAAAACGCGACGAGATAAGCCGTAATCTTATCCAGATAGCCAACGAGATACGCCCGTTGCGAAAGCAGGTCGAGACGCAGCTTCAGCAGACTTTCAGAGAGTTTATGCTTGCCCGCGCGACTATGGAGCCGGAAGATACAAAGGCAGCTTTGGAAATACCGACTAAGAAATTCAGCCTCGCTGTGACAATAGCCAGTATTATGAACGTCAAAGTTCCCCGTTTTTCCAAACAGATAGAGGGTGACATCGTTTGCTACGGCTATGGTTCGACATCGGGCGAGCTTGACGCGTCACTGTTGGCGCTGGAGCGGGTCTTTGACAAGTTGATGGAACTTTCGGAGAAAGAAAAAAAGGCTCGGCTTCTGGCAAAAGAACTTGCGATGACGCGGCGAAGGGTGAATGTGCTCGAACACGTCGTACTACCCGAAATGGAAGAAACGATAAAATTCATCATGGACAAACTTTCCGAAGCCGAACGCGACAACATCAGCCGCCTGATGAAAATTGCCGACATTATTCGCAAATAAGTAAAAATATTATTTTACCATCAGAGAAATCCTTTTCATAAGAAACAGGGTAGTCGTGAACGAAGAACAATTAGTTCAATCTGAAGATCCGCAGCCGGAGGGTGAAACGGTAGAATTTGCCGGTTACGCGGGCTTTTGGAAACGGGTCGCCGCAACGGTTATAGACTCTTTTATACTGGCGCCTGCGGCGATGGCTTTGCTGTATGCTTTCGATATCCCGCTTAAGACCGCCAATTTTCTGGATATTCCGCTTAAGGTGCAGATTGCCGCATTTTTTGTCGAAACGATATATAACGCCTTGCTTGAATTTTCACCGCTGCAGGGTTCTATCGGCAAAATTGTTTTGCGCATAAAAGTTACCGATATTTATGGCGACAGGATTGGTCTTGAAAGGGCGTTTATCCGCAATCTTTCAAAGATTGTTTCGCGGATTATTTTTTTTGTTGGTTATCTTATGATAGCTTTTACCCCGCGAAAGCAGGGACTGCACGATATGATTGCCAATTGTGCGGTAATTAACAAATCATTCTAACTGTGTAAGAGGGTACGATATACTCGGTTATCCCTATGCAAGTACAGAAAGTACTTGCGTTTTAAGATAGATTTGTTAATTAATGACGGTCAAAAGACTCATTATTGCTATCGAGGTGGCTTATGGAACTCTCTGTTAAACAAAATGTTATGACCTGTATAACAGGTCTTTGGTGTGTGGTTCTGGTTCTGCTGGTATTGGGGGGGTATGGCGTCTATGCGGAGGGAAAATGTCCGAAGGACGCAAACGAACAGCCTGGGTGCAAATCGAATTGCACTGTGTTGGATGTGAACGACTCAAACGAACTGTGGTGGAGCAGGTGGGACGCTTTTGTTAAGGACACGAACGACCCAAACGAGCTGTTGGCAGCCAAGTGGAATGCCGTTATAACAGTCCTTCAGAGCAAAGAGCTGGATCAGGAACTTAAAAAGAAGATAATCGACAAAATTATGAGCCCGATTTTTGAAACCGAGCTGATGGCAAAGTTGGCATTGGGCAGAACACACTGGCCGAAATTGACGGATTCTCAACACAAGAGATTTACGGATCTGTTCACCGAACGGCTCAAGATCTCTTATCTGGAGAAAATCACGCTCTACAAGAATGAAAAAGTCTTATTTAAACCTGCAATACAAAAGAAAGACACCATCAAAATATCTATGGTGCTGATATCCGACGACAAAGAGGTAGCAATACTATACAAGCTTCGCAAGATGGATGACGCCGGCAGGAGCAAGATGAACGAACGCTGGAAAATTTATGATGTGGAAGTACAGGGTGTCAGCATCCTCCTGACATACCGGTCACAATTCGATGATATTCTTCGCCGGGGCAGCGTGAATGATCTTTTTTCTCAGTTAGAGAAGACAACTGTTCAATGATGCAAAATTTACTCAAGCGTACCGGTATTATGACTAAATATCGCCCATTAACACAGTTTTTTTTTGATAGGGCGGTTCTGAAGCATCCTGTGATAGTCATTGTCTGCATACTGGCAGCGGTTGTTTTTTTGGGGGTTGAGGCTACACACTTCAGGCTGGACGCTTCTGCGGACACACTACTTCTCGAGAACGACAAAGATCTGCGTTATTCGCGTTTAATGGCCTCGCGTTACGGAGAACACGATTTTCTTGTGCTGACGTTTACTCCAAAAGGCGAACTGTTCTCGAAGCAGACACTGGCTACGTTAGGACGATTGCAAGACGACCTGAAGTCCGAGAAAAGTGTCTTATCTGTGGTTTCAATACTGAATGTCCCTCTTTTTGAAAGCCCGCCTGTAACTCTGAAAGAGTTTACGGGAGAACTGCCAACCCTTTCATCAGGGCGGGCTGACAGAGATATGGCGAGAGTAGAATTTCGTAACAACCCTATTTATCAAAAGCTTCTGGTCAGCCCGGATTTAAAGACGACAGCCTTACTGGTCAATTTCGCTGACGATGAAGTTTATCGCGAATTGATAACGCGTCGTGACATGTTATTAGAGAAGAAAACCTCTGGTTCGTTAAACTCTGCAGAGCATACCGACCTGAAAGCCGTTGTTGAACAGTTGCAGGAACACAACGACAAAATGAAAAGTCGTCGTCATCAGGATATCGTTGCAATACGGCAGATTATGGACAAGTATCGCCAGGATGCGGATTTGTTTCTTGGCGGGGTCAGCATGATCGCAGATGATATGATCACTTATATTAAGAACGACTTGAAGGTCTTCGGTGTCGGCGTTCTGATATTTCTGATTCTTACGCTTGGTATCATTTTCAGAAGAAAACGATGGGTATTGCTTCCGACGCTTTGCTGCGGGATATCGGTAATATATATGTTTGGTCTGTTGGGATTGTTTGATTGGAAGGTAACGGTGGTTTCCTCAAATTTTATTTCATTGCAGTTGATAATAACTATGGCCCTGACGATTCACCTGATTGTGCGATATCGCGAACTGCTTTCGCAGAATCCGCAGACCCCTAATCGGCAGTTGATTTTCGATACAATCCGGCTGACGCTTAAGCCTTGTTGGTATACGGTAATAACCACAATTGCTGGTTTCGGGTCTCTGGTTTTTTGCGAAATGCTGCCGGTCATTATGTTCGGGTGGATGATGATGCTGGGTCTGATTGTCTCTTTTCTTGTGACCTTTTTGCTTTTTCCGGCGGTTCTCGTACTGATGCCAAAAGAAACTCCTCGAGACAGACGAGAATCTGATTTTTCCATAACCCCCATCCTTGCGAGATTTACGGAATCGCATGCTGTGCTTATCCTTAGTTTGAGCGGACTTGTGTTCATTCTTAGCCTCGTTGGAATGTCGAGGCTGAAAGTGGAAAACTCTTTTATCAATTACTTCAAAAAAACCACTGAAATTCACCGAGGTATGAAAGTAATTGATCAATTTCTTGGCGGTACGACTCCTCTGGATGTAATTGTGGATTTTAGTGAGCCAAATACACAGCCAGCCGTTGTCGAGCCTGCCGCAAGGGTGAGTGACAGTGTGTTTGACGAATTTGATGAATTCGACAAAGAAGCCGGGGACGAGAAATACTGGTTTACCGCGGACAAGATGAGCCAAATCAAATCTGTTCACGAGTATCTTGACAATCTGCCTGAAACGGGCAAAGTGCTTTCGTTAGCCGCCATGTTGAGTGTTGCGGAGAAACTGAACAGCGGAAAGCCTCTGGATAGTTTTGAGCTGGCTCTGCTTTATAGTGAAACACCGGACAAATTTCGGAATATGCTGGTCAAGCCGTATGTTTCCGTGAATGATAATGAAGCCCGTTTTTGGGTTCGTGTAAAAGATTCGCAAAAGTCTCTGCGCCGCAATGAGCTACTGGGGAAAATCAAGAGAGACATGACCGGCAAACTTGGATTTGGCGAAAAACAGGTTCATCTTGCCGGGATGTTGGTTCTGTACAATAATATGCTGCAAAGCCTGTTCAGCTCCCAGATAGTAACGTTGGGGATTACAGTCCTAATGCTTACAGGGATGTTTCTGATACTGTTTAAATCATTGAAAATAGCCCTCATTGCCATGATTCCGAACATGCTTCCCGTTTCGGTCGTGCTGGGTGTGATGGGGTGGCTGAACATTCCTCTCGATATGATGACGATAACAATTGCAGCCATCAGTATGGGGATTGCCGTTGATGACACGATTCACTATATATACAGATTTAAACATGAATTTAAGAAAGACCATAAGTATCTGCCGACCATGCATCGATGTCATAGAAGCATTGGCCGTGCTATGTACTATACATCGATAACGATTATCATAGGTTTCTCGATTCTGACTCTGTCGAATTTTATTCCGACTGTTTATTTCGGTTTGCTAACCGGCCTGGTGATGTTCATTGCGATCCTTTCCGCTCTTACCCTCTTGCCGCAACTACTGATGTTGGTGAAACCTTTTGGCAAGGAGTCTTAAGAATTTGAAACGGGTATGATCAGATGGTATTATTAGAAATTAGACAAAGTTATCAGGAAGGAATGATATGAAACCACAGGTTTTTGCCATTGTTATTTTAGCGTTAATGACAGGCGGCTGCGCAGTTTCTGAGAAGAAGGCAGCGTCTATGTTTGATTCGTCCGATTCAAACCAGCCCGGCGTGTCACAATCTGACGATGAATTTGGTTTGTTTGAAGATGAGCTTGCCGGACAGGTTGTTAAGGTGGCCGATCCGCTGGAATCCTTGAACCGGATAATGCATGGTATTAATGACATACTGTATTTTTGGGTTGTCAAGCCTGTCACGCATGTATATAAAGCTGTCGCGCCAAAGCCGGTTCGCCTCGGCATCGGTAATTTCTTTGACAATCTGACAACTCCGGCACGTTTTGCTAACTGTCTTCTGCAGGGCAAAAATCAAGCGGCAGGGAAGGAATTACATCGTTTCGTTGTTAATACTACGGCAGGGGTGCTTGGCTTCGGAGACCCGGCGCAGGATCGATATGGGTTGAAACCTACCGAGGAAGACTTGGGCCAAACGCTGGCTGTATATGGCCTTGGCGACGGATTCTATGTAGTGTGGCCGCTGCTTGGCCCATCGACCTTGCGGGATTCTGTGGGCATTGTTGGCGACTATTTTTTGAATCCGGTTCGGTACGTCGAACCGCAGGAAGCTTCTATTGGCATATCTGCGGTGAGTGTCACTAATGAGGGCTCGTTTCACATCGGAGAGTATGAAGCCTTCAAGTTAGCGGCTGTGGATACATATGTGGCGATGCGTAATGCCTATATTCAATATCGAAGCAAACAAATCAAAGAGTAGTAACCCGATGTGGAAAGCTGCGACAATCAGATTAACAGTATTGGAGAAAGTTCTTTGAAAAGTTTCGCTTTGCTTATCGTTGAATTTGTCAGAGTGAGGTGCTAAATGAATGGCGGACACTTGGTTTGCCAATTATGCCGCCCGTTCCTGTTTCATTTCATACATTTTCTCATATTCGGCTGCGCTCAGAGCAGGCTTGACGTCGGCACAACCGTTTGAATTTGCGGCTTATGTCGCGGTGCCTTAAAGCAAAAAACAAGGGTGGTCACAAATTGTGACCGGATTGAAAAAGTAAAGCGATTGACAATTCGGCTGGGATGAAGTAGATTTTTGACACGGGATTAACGCGGTTTTCTTTTAGACACCGATTAACACTGTTTTAGACGGGATTACAGGATTGAGGGGATATTAGAACAGCCGGAACCCCGATTGTTCGGGGCGAGGCAGCCGAATTTAAACGCTGATTTCGCTGATGACGCTGATTTTAGCGAATACAGGACACCTTTAATTTTGGTCCTTCAATTTTCGATTTTGTATTTTACCTTGAAACAGGTTCTTGTGACAACCAATACGATTTCCATCTTTCAATAAATTGTTTGCCAAATTCATCTTCCATCAAAAAAGCAAATTCCGTTTCACCAAAAGGTCCTTTATAGTAAACCACACAAAGTTCACCAAATACTCCGGTTAAGGGGCGATCAATGCACAAAATAGATGAAATAGGCAATATACGTTGTGGCGATATGTCATTGGGGTCTTTTTGTAATTTCCATCCGATTGTGAATAATGAACCATTTCGGGATGTGACAAAGCCCGCCCCGTGATGGGGGCCAGTAAAAATATTAGGATCAATGCCAAAACCTATAATAGCTGCATTCACTTTTTGATATGATGCTTTTAAGACATCAGATGTTGTACGGCCGGGATCATATTCTTCTAACTCATCAGATGTATCTTTAGTCGCAATAGCAATTGTTTGCTTGTAACTTGTTGCTTTTATAACTTTATAGTTTAACCAAAAAAGATTTACAAAAATGGCAAAAAGCAGTAAATATAGAAGCAGTTTTTTCATTTTAATGTTCCCTTATAAAAAATGTACCAGACATTTTAAGTTCCCGCTAATCGTTTGGATTACGTGTTTATTGGTTTAGATAATTTTGCAGTTTTTTCTTGCTATGCTCATTGGCACCATTAGCCGCAAATATCGCTCGTTCTTGAATGAATGTATTTTGGTCAATTAGTTCCACTAACCCTTCCATCTTTAAAAGATAAATAGCAATAAACATTTTCCAAAATTTAACAAAGAAAAATAATAAACAAACATATGCGATTGCAATCACAAGCAGTATGGAACGGCATATATTTTGTGATATGACCGGACTCGCAAGTTTGTACAGAGGGAATAATGATAACGGTAGTGCAATTATGATAATCCCGATAAGATGCATACCTGTTTTCACTTCGTTAACAAAATCAGCAAATATAAAATTTTCAACTGGATCAGTTAAATTCAATATTTTTAATTTTTTTTCTTGCGTTTCACCTTTGAGCCTGCATTTAATTATTATGGCAGTAACAAACGTTAGCAACAATTGAATTGTAAAGAGAGCCGCAGTGGATGATAACCAAAAAAGCAAAAAGAAAGGATTTGCAAGAATATCTATACTTGAAAGACTTTCGCCCTTGAAGATAGTTATAAAGTATATATGCCACAATAATGCGATGAAAAAACCACCAATAAAACTATAAATTTCATCCCGTTTAAGAGAGCCAATGGGTAAAATCGAGTTCATTAGTTCACCTCGTCTGTCAAATTCTTTATCTTTATTACAGACTGCAAGATCAATATATTAAAATGGACTTTCAATAGAGTCAAAAGAAATCTGGGGAAATAATAGCTGCTAAAGAATACTCTGGATTCCCGCCTTCGCGGGAATGACATGGGGGCTGATAATAGCGGGATTGAGTTCTGGGCGGGAAACACTTATAATAGCACACTATTATTCTTATGCGTTATTGTTGGAGATTGCTTCGCTGCGCTCGCAATGACAGTGTTTAATATGGTTTGCTATGAGTAAATTTGAATTGGCAAGTGGATTTGAGCCGGCTGGTGATCAGCCGCAGGCGATAGAGAAGCTCTCATCGCGTCTGTTCGAGAGCAGGAAGTACCAGACGCTGATGGGGGTAACTGGCAGCGGCAAGACGTTCACTATGGCTAATGTCATAGCTCGGTACAATCGGCCAGCGTTGATAATATCGCATAATAAGACGCTGGCTGCACAGCTTTATGAGGAGTTCAAGGAGCTTTTCCCTCAAAACGCGGTGGAATACTTTGTCAGCTATTACGATTACTATCAGCCGGAAGCCTACATCCCGCAGCGGGATATCTATATCGAAAAGGACGCGTCGAAGAACGAAGACCTTGACCGGCTGAGGCTTAGCACGACGACCAGCCTTTCCACCCGTGAGGATTGTGTAATCGTTTCGTCGGTTTCGTGTATTTTTGGGCTGGGTTCGCCGGAGGATTACAAGGCCAGCGTAGCGGCTGTGCGGTGCGGCGATACGGTGGAGCGCAATAACCTTTTGGGCAGGCTTGCGGATTTGCAGTACAGCCGAAACGATTTTGATTTTCAGCGGGGTACATTTCGGGTTCGCGGGGATGTGGTGGAGCTATGGCCGAGTTATGAATCGTTCGCTATTAGGTTCGAGTTTTTTGGCAATGAGATAGAGAATATAAATTATATCAATCCGGTTTCGTCGGAAATTTTGGCTGTGGAAAATCAGGTGTTCGTTTACCCGGCGCAGCATTATATTATGCCGTCTGAAAGAATAGAACCGGCTGTGGCGAGTATCAGGACGGAACTGTCGCAGCGGCTGCAGGAGTTCAAGCAGGAAGGGAAATTGCTCGAAGCCCAGCGGCTTGAAGCGAGGACGATGTATGATATTGAGATGCTCAAGGAAGTGGGCTATTGCAGCGGGATAGAAAATTACGCGCGGCATTTGTCGGGATTGAAGCCGGGTTCGCGGCCCTATACATTGATAGATTATTTTCCGAAGGATTTTTTGCTGTTTATAGACGAGTCGCACGTAACGATTCCGCAGATTCGGGCGATGTGGGCGGGGGACCGGAGCAGGAAGAGTGTACTTGTTGAGCATGGGTTCCGGCTGCCAAGTGCGATGGATAACAGGCCGCTGCGGTTCGATGAGTTCGAAGAGAGTTGGCGGAACGTGATATTTGTTTCGGCTACGCCGGGGCCGTTCGAGATGGATGTTTGCGATAACGAGGTGGTCGAGCAGGTTATCCGACCGACGGGGCTTGTTGACCCAACGATTTTCGTTCATCCGGCAAGCGAGCAGGTGGAGCATCTTCTCGGTGAGATAGAAAAGCGGGTGGCGGTGAAAGAACGGGTTTTGGTAACGACGCTGACCAAGCGGATGGCTGAGGATTTGTCGGCGTATATTACGAAGAAAGGGTTCAAGTGCCGGTATCTGCATAGCGAAATAGAGACGCTGGATAGGATAGATATTTTGCGCGATTTGCGGACGGGTGATTTCGATGTGCTGGTGGGGATAAATCTTTTGCGGGAGGGGCTGGATTTGCCGGAGGTTTCGATGGTGGCGATACTTGACGCCGATAAGGAAGGATTTTTGCGGAGTGAGACGTCGCTTATCCAGATAATCGGCAGGACGGCACGGAACGTGAACGCGACAGTTTTTCTTTACGGCGACAGGGTTACGCAGTCGATGCAGAAGGCTATTGATGAAACGAACCGGCGGCGCAAGATACAGCTTGAATATAACGAAAAGCACGGTATTACGCCGGAAACTATTAAAAAGGAGATACGCCGCGGCCTAAGCGATCAGGTACGGGCAAGAAAGACGGCTCGTCAGGCCATTCGGTTCGATGAGGACGAGTTTGATAAAGTCGAGCTTGCCGTTGAGATTGAACGAGAAATGCTCGAAGCGGCCGAGAATCTGGATTTCGAGCGGGCTGCGGCTTTGCGGGATAAACTGCGTGAACTGAAAGAACTGCCACAGCTTGCGATAACGGCAGGGAAGGTCAGGAAAAGCCAGGCTGCGAAGAAACGGAAAAGAAAGTGAGTATCGGGTTTTAGGTTGTTAAATTTTCCTGATATTCTGGTTTACTGATTGTCTGCATCCTGATATGCTTATCCCCTTATTATTTACGATTTTTTATGTTTTTTATGGCTAATGAAAAATGAAGCTTAATTTGAAACAAATCGAGCCGTTGATAAAGATGGCGGTTGAAGAAGACCTCGGAACAGGTGATGTTACCAGCCGGCTTTTTATCAAAGAAAACCCTATTACCAAGGCCCATATCATCTCCCGCGAGGAGATAATAGTCTGTGGGATGCAGATAGCCGAGCTTATCCTCAAGCAATATGACGAAAAGCTTTCTATAAAAGTGCTTATCGAGGACGGCAATGCCGCACATGTCGGCAGCCGTCTTGCGACGATAAGCGGGCCGCTTGTGCCTATGCTAAGTGCGGAACGAATACTGCTTAATTTTATCCAGCGGCTAAGCGGTATTGCCACAACAACGCAAAAATATGTTAAGGCGGTTAGTGGTACGAAAGCCAAAATATGTGATACTCGCAAGACCATTCCCGGCTGGCGGCTGTTGGAAAAATACGCCGTTCGCTGCGGGGGCGGGTTTAATCATCGTATCGGGCTTTATGATGGGATATTGATAAAAGATAACCATATTGCTCATATACAAGGTGACTTTTATAAAGGTCTGGTCAATGTTATAGAAGAAGCTCGCAAGGTTAAGGGTATTAAATTTGTGGCGGTGGAGGTTGACCACGTCGACGACCAGCTCAATCATGTTATGAATATCGATGGTATAGATATGGTGCTGCTTGATAATATGGGGCAGTGGCAGCTGAAGCACGCTGTCGAGATGCGCGATGCGATGTGCGGTAAAGGGAAAAAGCCGCTGCTGGAGGCGTCGGGCAATGTCACGCTGAATAATGTCTCGGCTATTGCCCAGTGCGGAGTTGACCGAATCGCCGTCGGGGCCATTACGCACTCGGCGACATCGGTGGATATAGGGCTGGATATATGACCGGCAAATTGACCGAATCGCTGGATAGTGACAGGATATCGGCGAACCTAAAGACCACCCGCATCGGCAAAAAATTATTCGTCTATAAGAGCACATCAAGTACCAACGATGTTGCCCTTAGATGCGCAAACAAAGCGGTTAACGATGGCCTTGTTGTCTTTGCCGAGAACCAAACAGCAGGCCGCGGGCGGGGAAAGAATAAATGGCAAAGTTCGGCTGGAAAGTCGCTTCTGTGTTCGATATTGCTGGTAGGGTATAAGCTTGCCCAGCAGACAATTTCGCTTTTGGCGGCTGTTGCCGCTGCCGAGGCGGTCGGCGAAGAGGCGAAAATAAAATTTCCAAACGATATTATCCTGAACAATAAAAAGGCAGCTGGGATTCTCATCGAATCGCGGCAAAATGGTGACTCAACCAGCTTTGTCATCGGCGTTGGGATAAACTGCCATCAGCAGGCGGAAGACTTTCCCGAAGATATCAGGGATACCGCGACCAGTATCGACCTGAATTCCCCCCGTCAATGCGATAGAAATATTGTGGCAAGGAGGCTCTTGCGGTCGATGGATAGCTGGCTGAAACGAGTGGCGAAGAATCCGGACGCTTTGGCGGATGCCTGGCAACAGAGAAGTTCACAATTCGGACACAGCGTTACCGTGATTTACAATGGACGCAAATTCAGCGGGGTTTGCATGGGAATTGATACGGAAAAGGGGCTGATCCTGCGGATGGAACGCGGCGGGATACGGATTTTCGAGCCTGCTCAGAGCAGTATTTTGAGTGTGAGTTAAACCGGACACCTTTAATTCCCGAATGTTACCAAGCTTGTTGCGATAATTTTAATGAATGCTGTTGGAAAAGCGTGCCAAACGCGGACGCTAATTGAGCGGATACCTCACGTTCGTTCGGTATGACAATTCGTGTCGGGCGAATCTTCTTTTTCTTCGGGATTTCTGTGATTTAATCGGTGGTCAAATTTCTCTAAATCTTTATTTTATAAAATTTTATGTAAAATATGTGGTTTGGGGGTGGAAAAAAGGGGCGTGATTGTAAAATAAAGGCTTGCAATTCGGCTGGAAAGTCATATATTCTATGGGTTTTACTTGATTTGAGAAAGAATAGACAGGAGTTCCTGAGATGTCGCGAGAATGTTATTTTACGGGCAAGAAGACGATTGCAGGTAATACCATAGCCAGACGCGGTAAGGCCAAATACCTTGGCGGCGTTGGTCGTAATGTTACCGGTATCACCAAAAGAAAATTTAAACCCAATATCCAAAAGGTTCGCGCCCTCATCGATGGCAAGGTCTGTCGTTTAAAGGTGTCGGCCAAGGCGATCAAAATGGGGCTGGTCACTAAGCCGCTAAGGCGTAAGTACAACAAGGCTGAAACCGGCGAGTAGGGTCAAGAGTCAAAAGTAGAGTTAAAAGTTTAAAAAGCGAGGCCGGTTTATGCCTCGCTTTTTTTGTAAACCATGGGTAAGAAAATAGATAAGCAAGAGGTTGAAAAGGTAGCCAAGCTGGCACGTCTCGATCTTAGCGAGGCGGAGATTGGCGAGTTTTCTGACCAGTTAAATGCGGTTATTGCATACGTGGAGAAGATGAACGAGCTTGACACCGAGGGCGTCGAGCCTTTGGCACACTGCCTGCCCGTTCATAATGTTTTTCGCGCCGACGAGGTCAAGCCGTCACTTGGAACAGAAGCGGTTTTGAAGAATGCCCCCCAGCGGGACGATGGATTTTTCAAAGTGCCGAAGATACTTGATGACAGCAGTCAGGCGTAAAAATGGCGGATGAAATTCTAAATCTTGGTTGCGGGCAGTTGCGAGGGAAAATCGCGGCTGGTAATATTACGAGCGTTGAGGCTACGAAAGCTATTCTTGCCGAAATCGATAAAAAAGAAAAGGCCATTGGCGCTTATATTACGGTTCTGAGCGAGTTTGCTATTGAACAGGCAAAGAAGGTCGATGAGAAAATAGCGGCGGGGGAAAAGGTCGGAGCGTTGGCTGGTGTGCCGGTCGCGGTGAAGGATAATATGTGCACGGATTTTGCGGCTACGACCTGTGCGTCGAAAATTCTTCAAAATTTCCATCCGCCTTATAATGCCACGGCTGTGCAGAAATTGCTCGATGCGGACGCGGTTATAATCGGCAAGACCAACCTTGACGAGTTTGCGATGGGTTCGAGCACGGAAAATTCCGGCCTTAAAAAAACGGTCAATCCGTGGGATACGAGCAGGGTTCCGGGCGGAAGCAGCGGGGGTTCGGCTGCTGCGGTGGCAGCAGGATTGTGTTTTGGTGCGCTGGGTAGCGATACCGGCGGATCGATCCGTCAGCCGGCAAGTTTTTGCGGTATTGTGGGATTGAAGCCGACTTACGGCAGGGTGTCGCGGTATGGGCTGGTTGCGTTCGGGTCGAGTCTTGACCAGATAGGGCCGATGGCAAGGAATGTTGATGACGCGGCGCTATTGTTGAACGTGATAGCAGGAAAGGATCCAGCCGACAGTACGAGTGTCAGTGATGAACATGCGCCGGTGGCCGAGTACCTTAGTAAAATAAACGAGCCAGTTACAAATTTAAAAATCGGGGTGGTTAGCCAGTTCAATGCCGGAGCGGATGAAAGTATTCAGCAGGCGATAGCCAAGTCGCTTGATGTTTATAAATCGCTTGGCGCGGAAATCGTTGAAATTGAGATGCCGCATTTGTCTTACGCGGTGGCAGCGTATTATGTGATCGCGACGGCTGAGGCGTCGAGCAATTTGTCACGATATGACGGCGTGCATTACGGCCATAGAACTGCCAATCCAGCCGATTATATCGAGGTTTATACGAAGTCGCGCGAAGAGGGTTTCGGTAAGGAAGTGAAGCGGCGGATTATGCTGGGGACATACGCGCTGTCGAGCGGCTATTATGACGCGTATTATTTGAAGGCGCTGAAGGTTCGTAATTTGATTCGGCAGGATTTTATGAAAGCGTTCGAGAGGTGCGGTTGTATAGTGATGCCGGTCGCTCCGACGACGGCGTTTAAGGTGGGCGAGAATGTCGGTGACCCGCTGAAGATGTATTTATCCGATATTTATACGATAGCTGTGAACCTTGCGGGAATTCCGGGGGTGAGTGTGCCGTGTGGGTTCGATGAGAACAAGATGCCGATAGGATTGCAGATATTGTGTCCGGCTTTTGCCGAAGAAAAATTGTTGCGAATAGCGAAAATGCACGAAGGAAGTACGGATTACAACAAACGGATGCCGGATATAAGATGAGCGATGTTAAATACAAGGTGATTGTTGGGTTGGAGATTCACGTGCAGTTGGCGACGCGGACGAAGATGTTCTGCGGCTGTGCGCTGAGTTTCGGGGAGGAGCCGAACAGCCGTGTTTGTCCGGTTTGTATGGGGATGCCGGGGTCGCTGCCGGTGATGAATAAGAAGGCGGTTGAGTATTCGATTCTGGCTGGGCTTGCGCTGAATTGCCGAATAGCGGGTTTTACCAAGTGGGACAGGAAAAGTTATTATTATCCCGACCTGCCGAAAAATTATCAGATTAGTCAGTATGATTTGCCGCTTTGCAGTGACGGGTTTATAGAGGTTGGCGGCGAAGGCGGAAAGCTAAAAAGAATTCGAATAAGACGTGCGCACCTCGAAGAGGACGCGGGCAAGAATATGCACACAGCCGGTTTTTCGCAGGTCGATCTGAATCGGGCGGGGACGCCGCTATTGGAAATTGTCACCGAGCCTGATATGAACAGCGCTGCCGAGGTCAGGTCGCTGGCCGTGGAGTTGCAACGGATAGTGCGGTATCTTGGCATAAGCGAGGCCAATATGCAGCAGGGGCATACGAGGTTTGAGCCGAATATCAATCTTGTTATCGAGAAGGGCGGGCAGGAATATAAGACGGCAATAGTAGAAGTGAAAAATCTTAATAGTTTCAAGGCACTGGAACGAAGCGTGGAATATGAGACTGCAAGGCAGCTTGATGATTTTATGGAGACCGGCAGAACAATGCAGATGGGCAATAAATCGACTCGCGGCTGGGACGATGTGAATCAGGTGACGGTTTTGCAGCGGGAAAAGGAAGAGGCGCACGATTACAGGTATTTTCCCGACCCTGACCTTGTTCCGGTCCAGATGAGCGAGGCAGATATTGAACGGATAAAAGCGAGTTTATGTGAGTTGCCTTTACAGAGGCAGGCGCGTTATATAACAGAGTTTAATCTAAGTGATTATGATGCTGGCGTATTGACTGCCGACAGGGCGACAAGCGACTTTTTTGATGAAGCGATAGCGGCGGGGGGAGTTCCAAAAAGAGTGTGTAATTTATTGACGCAGACTGGGTTGAGGCTTGCGAATGAAAAAGGATGTGGCATTGCCGAACTTGGGTTTAGTTCGGGGGCGGTTGTAGAGCTTTCAAAGATGGTTGAAAACGGGACTGTTAACGCCTCGGTTGCGAGTACGATTTTGGAAGAGATGGCAAAGAGCGATAAGTCGCCGCAGGAAATAGCCGAAGAATTAAACCTTTTGCAGAAAAGCGACGCGGGGGAACTTGAGCTAATTGTCGATGAAGTTATAGCGGCCAACACGCAAGCCGTGGAAGATGCCAAAAGCGGCGGCAAGAAGACAAAAAAGGCGCAGGGCTTTCTATTGGGTCAGGTAATGCAGAAAACCAAAGGGCAGGCTAATCCAAAGATCGTATCCGAAATCATGGCGAAGAAGCTGGGCTAAATTTGTCACTTAGTGTTTGGTAAAAATTTTTGATTCTGTGCCGCGGGCGATTCTCTTGATGTTTTCTTTATGGCGAATAGTTACCATAAAGGCGATTAGAAGTGCGGCTAAGAGGAGAGGCCAGAGGGTTGGGAAATTCCAATCAGGAAGAATGGCGATGGCTGCGGATAGAAACAATGGGAAGCTAAAGGCTGCGATTATGGAAGCAAGTGAGATATAACGCCAGATAAGAACGCAGATAATCCAGACAACAAGTACGCATGCGCTGACGAGGGTAAAATACGGCCACGCGCCGAGAGCGACGCCGAAACTTGTTGCGACGCCTTTTCCGCCCTTAAAGCCGATATAAATACTAAAGACATGTCCCATTACAGCGGCTATACCGGCAAACAGCCATAAAAATAACTCTGCGGTTGTTGGGGGCGAGGAAATCATTCTCGAACCTATGAACATCGGGATAAAACCTTTGCAGACATCGAGCAGGAAGCAAAAATAGCCCCATTTTTTTCCAAGAGCGCGAGAGAGGTTAGTAGCTCCAAGGTTGCCGGAACCTATGGTAAACAAATCTTTTTTGTGAAGTTTGGCAAGGATGAGAGCAAATGGTATCGAGCCGAGAAAATAAGAAGCGACTATTAAAATTACAAAATTAACAAAATTCATTTTTGTTCCCGTTTTTTAATTATCGAATCATAGAGGTTATTTAGCTGATCGGCGACGCGTGAGATGGAAATATTTTCTTCGAGGTTGTCGGCTGCGATTGTCTGTGAAGCGTTTTTTATGTTGGTTTTATCTGAAAAAAATTGAATAGCCAGGGCAAGGGCGGTGATATCCAGCGGCGATTTTACGGTTTTACCGTGTCTATCGCTGGTGAACATGTCGGCTGCACCGTTGAAGCCGGTGGTAATGACAGGTTTACCGCAGGCGAGAGCTTCGAGGATGAATCGGCTGGCTGGATCGTAGAATGTTGGCAGGATGGCGACGTCGCAGATGGAGAGAGCGTTCTGGATGTGGCGTAATTTCCCAAGGAAGAGTATTTTCCGATGGATGTTGAGTTTTCTTGCAAGTAATCGATATTTGTAAGAACGGCCACGTCCCGCGATGACAAGATATGTTTTGGGACAATGCGCCAAGGCCAAAGCTTTTAGCAGGGGGGCGAGGCCTTTAAGGCGGAAATTGTTGGCGGCGAAAAGAAGGAGGACAGGTTCATCGGCTTCTTTTATTTTCAGATGTGCCAGTATCTGTGAGCGGAGTTTATCGGCTGAGGATGTGTCAATATCTTTGTGTATTTTAACTCCGTTCGGGATGACGCGGATGCGATGGTCGGGTAAGCCGTAATGTCTTTTGAACTGGTCGGCGACATAATCAGAAAGAGCGGCTACGATGGGGCCGTCTGGCTTTTTGCATAGTTTTTTTTCGGCTCGCAAAAGGACTGCGCGGCGGAAATTGAAAAAGGAGGTTATTCGTTTATAGATCGCCATAGCAGGGGACTGGTAACTGGCGGCGTTTTGGATAATTGTTTCGGCGTAGCTGCCGCCGCGGGGCTGATAAATGTCGGCAAAATCGAACGGAAGGACGCTGTGAACAATATCGTATTGATTATTTTCAAGGTGTTTTTTTATCGCGGCACTGAAAGTTTTCAGGCCGACCCTGCGGGCATTCGGACAGAGCAGATGAATATGTTTTGCTGAAGTACGGCCAGTAGCGGCAAGAATGTCGACCTGCATTCCAGCAGCGGTCAGCGCCGAGGAAAGCTCGAATATCGATCGCTCGGCACCACCGAGAACTACATCTGCTCGTTCTATTATGATCGCTATTTTTTTGGACATTGCGGGATTATAACATAAATAGTTATTTTACAAAAGGTGCTGGTTTTTTACAGCGTTTGTCGTGACAAAGCATCTTGCGGCATTTTTTTAGTATTTTTTTAATCAGGCGTTTATCTGTGACAGTCAATTTGCCTTTGCCAAGATAATTCTTCAGGAATCTAAGGCGGTCGGTGTATGAAAAAATAGGTTTCGACGCAGAATAATTCAGTTGCGACAGGTCCTTGACCATATAGCGATAACTAAAAATCACAGGGATAAAGGCACGTCCCAGGTCGATCAGATAAAACGTATCTGTACCGTTGTAAAAAATATGGCATAAATATAGGTCGCGATGACGGAAACCGGTATCGTGGAATTTACGGACAAAATTTGCCAGCCGGTTAATGAACGCATTTTTCCGGCGGTGATCCTCAAAAGGCGGGATTTTTTTTTCCAGCGATTCGGCATCGGGGATTTTTTCGGTTATGGCGAAACTTCTTTTTTCGAGGATGCCCCCTCGCTGCTGACCGAAACTGATCAATTTAGGCGTGTTTATCCCGCTGTTATTGAGACTGATTATGGCGCTGGCTTCATAAGCGGCTGTGGTGCATACAGCCTTATGTGCCAGCCAGTTCTTTATTTGTGTGAGAACAGGGGGGTGATTGTAAGTTTTCAGGAATAAAGTAATTTGAGGATTTGAAATTTCAAATTTAATACGGCGGCGAAATTTCGCCAGATTGGCTTTATTAAGGTCAGTTCCGGCCTGAAAGTTGAAAACATCGTCAATAGATTTTAAGCCTGCCTGCGCCAACGCGTCCTTGTATTGCGGGAGGGCAGAAAAGGAAGATGTGAGATCGATAGTTTGTGTTTTCATATCAGCCCAAGAGTTTTTCGGAGGCCCCAAAGACCATGTCCACAGTTATCCAGTTCATACAGTGGTGTTCTTCTTTTTTGCATTGCGGCTTTGCGCAAGGAGCGCAGGGTACGTCGGCCACAACCTTTATCTCGTCAGCGGAGCCGGTATCCGTCCACGCCGGGTCATTCGGGCCGAACAGCGTTACGACCTTGCGTTTGAACGCCAAAGCGATATGCCGAGGGCCGGTGTCGTTGGTGATAACGAGGGCGGCTTTATTAAAAAGGGACTTCAATTGGCCGAGACTAACGGGGGTATGCCCAAGGTTTATCAATTGGTTTTTCGCGTTTTCACAAATGGCGTCAGCTATATACTTTTCCTGCGGGCTGACGGAGATGATTATTTTTGCGTTGTATTTATCAACAAGGCGGTCTGCAAGCAGGGCGAATCGCTGAGGTAGCCAGCATTTACTCGGTCCGAAAGCTCCACCGGGAACAAAAATTACCAGCGGTTGAGGTGATTCTTTCAGAGACGGAATTTTCTGTATCAGTGAGTTTTCATCGCTATTGTCGATATCAAGCGACAATTTCCTGTTGGCGGTATCGGCTCCGAGCCATGAGGCGATTGCCAGATAATAGTCGAGCATAGAATTGGGTTTGAACTTACCGCCGCTTCTGGCTGGGTACAGTTTTTCGGTAAGGAAAATACCGCGGCCTTGTCGGCTGTAACCTATGCGGACAGGTATTTGGGCGAGAAAGCAGGTAAGCGCTGAAGCGAAAGAGTTTTTGAAAAGAACAGCGTGCGTGAATTTATGCGGGCGAAGTGTTTTTGCTATCGCGAAAGGATTGTCGCCTTTTTGTTCTATCCAATTATCACAAAAATTGTTTGGCGAAAGAATGTTTTTTACAACGACGTTAGCGAGAAATGTAATTTGCGCGTCGCTAAAATGTCCCCGCAACGCTCGTAACGCAGGGGTGCAGAGGACCGCATCGCCCATCGGAGAAGGCAGCCATACTAATAGTTTAGGTGTTGACATATTTGAAGGTTACCGCCGCTGCATCATGTAAAAACTTAGGGCCATAAGCTGCAGCACTATCGCGTACGCGAGCGTCATAAATATTTTGTAAGATTGTTCCTGCGGGCTGAGGAGAAACCAAAAGCTGACAAGCAGGCACACAAATACGGCTGCCTGAAAAATGCCGGCAAAGAACCGCGTTAGTGAAAACTGGTCAAAAAGGTCACTGCGGTAATGTTTTTTCAAAAGTTGCAGCACTTCTTCCAGGAGATTTTCAGATTTTGCAGTTTGCTCGATTGTGATTTGAGATGGTTGCGGCTCGTTTTGCGGCAGCGGCTGTGTTTCGTATTCGGTTTCAACTTCGACAGGGTTTTCTTCGACTTGTTGGACGGGCGGCGATTTAATTTCCTGCGGGGCCGGATTTTGGACGGCATTGGCAGCGGGTTTTGGAGGATAGACTCTGCTTTTTATGACATTGACCGCTTCTTTCAGATTTACGGCTTTGTAGTCGGGCACGACACCTTCGGCTTTAGGTTTTGACTCGCGTGGAAGCTGCTCTATCAATATCGTTCTGCATCCGGCACTTCGGCCTGCTTCGATGTCACGGCCTCTGTCGCCTATCATCCACGATTGACTAAGGTCGATATTGAATTCCTTCGCGGCTTTTAGCAGCATTCCGGGGTTAGGTTTTCTGTCAGTGCTTTCCCTGCGATATTTTTCTATCACTCCGTCGGGGTGAAATGGGCAAAAATAAATCTTGTCGAGGTACGCGCCATTATTAGCGAGAAGCTGCCGCAGACGCTCGTGAATCTGCTCAAGCACTTTTTCGGTGACAATTCCGCGTGCGACAGCCGACTGGTTGCTGATGACGAACAGTTTAAACCCCATCTTTCGAAGCGAAACAAGAGCCTCGGCTGCTCCGGTTATCAATCGAACCTGCTCCGGGTCGTTGATGTAACCGGGGTCGGCTATGAGGGTATCGTCACGATCAATAAATACTGCTTTATTGCTCATCTTTTGGCTCTAAAGATCTCATTTTTTCTATTGTGGCGGTTGAACTTTTGCCCTCGACGAGATCGGTAAGCACTACTTTTCCGCCGTGTGATTCGACAAATTCCCTGCCTATAACACCTTTTTCCGCCCAGTCTTTTCCTTTAACCAGAATATCCGGCTTTACCTTCTCAACGGTGCTTAGCGGGTCGGGATCATCGAAGATAACAATATAATCGATCGATTCAAGAGCAGCCAGAACCGAAGCGCGGTCAAACTGGTTGTTTATGGGTCTTGTAGGGCCTTTGATTTGGCGGACGCTGTTGTCGCTGTTAAGCCCAAGTACAACGATGTCACCCTGTGATTTGCAGAATTTTAAATATTCGATATGCCCGCGGTGAAGGACATCGAAGCAGCCGTTTGTAAAAACTATTTTGTCGCCGTTATGACGGTGGAATTCCAGGTCGTGAGTGAGGATTTCCATATCTTTTATTTTGCCGCCTTTTGAACGGTTCAGCGAGACGATCTCGTTGACGATTTCCTGAATGGAAACAGTGGCTACGCCGAATTTTTCCACTTCTATACCACCCGCGATGTTAGATAGTTCTACCGCATCCCTATAATCACATTTTACAGCAAGCGTTATCGCCAGCGTCGCCAATACCATGTCGCCGGCTCCGGTGACATCGTAAACCGTTCGTGGACGCGTTGGAATATGCCCATTGAAAGAGTTGGTAAGCAAATATGCCCCTTCTTTATCGAGCGTGATAACGACAGCATCAAGACTCAGATCTTTTTTTAATTTTGCGGCGGCTTGGGCGGCTTTTTTTGTATCTTCTATTTCAAAGCCGACGGCTATGGATGTTTCCTGCCTGTTTGGCGTTATAAGGGAAGCGCCGCTGTATTTTTTATAGTTGCTTGTTGGGCTTGGGTCGATAAGGATTTTTTTGCCGCGTTTGTTGGCTGCTTTTATCATGGCCTGACAAGTTTTTTCATCAAGCAGACCCTTATTGTAATCCTGAAGACAGACAACTTCTACCGAATCGAGAAGGTCTTCAAAATTCTTAATAATCTGGTTTTTCTGGTTTTCCGGTAGCGGGTCGGTGCATTCAAGATCCATTCGGAAAAGCTGCTGCTGATGGCGGTGTTGGGCAAGGCCGATGAGCCGCTGTTTGTTGATGGTGGGATGGTCTCTGACTTCAAGCAGGCCGTTTGTTTCCGCGCCGGCGTCGGCGAGTTGCTCTTTTAAAATCAGACCGTTCTGGTCCTTGCCTATGACTCCGATGCAGAAAACCTTAGCCCCCAGAACGCAGAGGTCTTTGGCCACCGAAGCTGCGCCGCCGAGACTGTTTTTTGTGTCTTTTATCTTCAAAATCGGCACCGGCGCTTCGGGGCTGATACGCAGGGCGTCGCCGTAGATATAGGTGTCCAGCATAAAATCCCCGACGACCAGAATTCCCGGTGAGCCGAGGTTAGTTACTATTTTTAACAGCTTTTCATACATATATTGTCTTAAGCTCCGTTAAGCTGCTCAATTCTACCTACTAACAGGTTTTCAATCAACTCTGTTATTTTTTGGTCGCCAGCGGTAAATTTAAGCTCAATAAAAAGATACGCAAAGGTTACAGGATCATTTCGGTTGGTGGCTAAGAGAACCGTTTTGGTCCAGTCTTTCTGGGTGGTCAGGATATAATCGGCTTCTATGCGGATAGCCCGGTTGAAGATGTCGGAAATGTCGTCGGCGGTGTAGTCATAGTGATCATCGAAAGCGATCGATTTTAGTAAATTGGCCCCGCAACTGCGAATGGTCTGAAAAAATGAATCAGGGTTGCCGATACCACAGAAAGCGAGAACATTCTTATTTTTTATTTGTTCCAAAGGTATCTGCTCTTTTTTTAAGGTCTTCAGGCTGGCAGGCTGGTGGATACTTCGGGCGATGACAAGATTTTTATTTATTTGTATGAGCCTATCCTCAATAGCCGCTAATTGAGATTCTGAGATTTGGTCTGTTCGAGTTAAAATTGCGGCGTGTGCCCTTTTTAGGGAATCAAGCGGTTCCCGCAATAGTCCCGCAGGCAGCAATTTATCGTATCCAAACGGATTGGTCGCGTCGATGGTTACGATGTCGATGTCGCGAGCGAGGCGGCGATGTTGGAAACCGTCATCCATCACAAACGCATCGCAGCCGTATTTTTCAACAGCGGTTTTAGCGGCTGACACGCGATTCGGATTAATGATAATGCGGCTTGTGGGGCAATTATGGGAGATAACGGCTGGTTCGTCGGTACAGTTTGCCTGTTTGCTTTTGTAGCCGCGGGTAAGGATACAGCATTTTAGCCCTCTTGAAGATAAGTAATTAGCAAGCCAGATTACCAGCGGGGTTTTGCCGGTTCCGCCGGCGGTGATGTTGCCAACGCTTAAAACCGGTACATTAATTTTAGAGGATCGCAGAATTTTGACTGAATACATGGCGTTGCGGGTGCGGATAACTGCCTTGTATATGCAGGCCAGCCGCGCGAGAGACCATCGCAGCATATCTGCCGCCATACCTCGACTTTGGCCTGAAATCAGTTTACGAAAGCCATCCTGGTTCAATGCCGCACTCTTTTTAACTGTTTTTTATTTTCGCGATGATGGCATCGGCCATTTCGCTTGTGCCGACTGCTGTCGGGTCGTTTCGGTCATCTTTTAGGTCGTAGGTTACATACTTTCCTTCGGCGATAATGGCGGCGATGGCGTTTTCGAGTTTATCGGCTTCAGCCATTTTGTCCATGTGACGCAGCATCAAAACGCCGGAAAGTATCAGAGCTATGGGATTGACCTTGTTCTGCCCCTTATACCTTGGTGCACTGCCGTGAGTGGCTTCAAAGATAGCGCCTTTTTCGCCAATATTTGCTCCCGGAGCGACGCCCAAACCGCCAACCAGACCTGCGCACAGGTCGCTTAGTATGTCGCCGTAGAGATTCGGAAGGACAATGACATCGTAGAGTTCTGGTTTTTGGATAAGCTGCATACACATATTATCGACGATCCTATCTTCAAACTCGATATCGGGATAATTTTTGGCGACCTGACGACTTACGTCGAGCCAGAGGCCGTCGGTGAATTTCATAATGTTGGCCTTATGGACGCTGGTAACTTTTTTTCGCCCGTTCTTTCGGGCGTAATCGAAGGCGAATTTGACGATACGTTCGGTGCCGTGAACGGATATAGGTTTTATACTGATGCCGGAATCGGAGGTTATCTGGCGTTTGCTGTGCTTATTCAGCCAACTTATCAGTTCGGCTGTGTCGTCCTTGCCTTTTTCGTATTCGATGCCAGCGTAGAGATCTTCGGTATTTTCGCGGACTATTAAGAGGTCGATATCGCTGTATTTGCTGCGGACACCTTTGTAGGTCTTGCATGGCCGCAAACATACGTAAAGCTCAAATATCTGCCGCAGGTGTACGTTGATGGAGCGAAAACCTGTACCGACAGGGGTTGTGATGGGGGCCTTGAGGGCTATGCCGGTTCTTTTGACCGATTCGATAGTCTCGTCGGGTAGTGGGGTTCCGAGCCTGTCCATTACGTCTATGCCGGCTTCGGCTACGTTCCATTTAATGCCGGCCTTGGTGGCGTCTATGCATCTTCGTGCTGCTTCGGCTATTTCGGGGCCAATCCCATCGCCGGTTATCAAAGTAACTTCGGTCATGTAACAACTCCTATTGCGTTTTTACAAAGGAGGTATGGTATAATCTGGGGGCGAAAAAGTCAATGCAAGATTCGCAAAGCCGCTTTTTTGCATTAGTTAACGATGTTTTTGATTATTTTCTTGAAATGAGGTGGTGAAAGCTATAAACTCTCGGCTTTGCTTTAGTGAGAGTGTAGCTCAGTAGGTAGAGCAACGCACTTTTAATGCGTAGGTCTTGGGTTCGAGCCCCAACACTCTCAATTTTATAAACCCTTACAAAAAAATAACTTGCAAGAGTTTTATTGTCAGTTTTGGGTGGGTTCAATAAACCTTTATCGGGAGGGTGGGGTTAATTGATTATTTTCCCTTTTATTGTGACGGTAACGTCGTTTAAGTCGAGTTTGCAGCCGGACTGTTCTATGGCACGCTGAGCAATAATAACCAACCCAGTGCAGCAGGGAACTTCCATGTGAGCTACGGTGAGGCGCTTGATATTATTATTCTTCAAAAGATCGGTGAGTTTATTCAGGTAAAGCTGATTGTCGTCCAGTTTTGGGCATCCCACAATAATAGTATGTTCTTTTAAGAGCCGGCTGTGAAAATCGGCCATTGCGAATGGCACGCAATCGGCAACCAGCAGCAGGTCGGCATCTTTAAAATACGCCGCGTTCGGTGAAACCAGTTTCAATTGCACCGGCCACTGGCGAAGTTGCGACGCGGAGCTTACCATTGTTTCATCCCCAGCTTGCCCAGCATTATCGAACTGCTGCGCCATCATACCGGGACAGACGAACGCTGGTATTTCCGGTTTGTGCTGCTGGGCGAGGTGTTTTTTGACGGCTTGTTCGTCGAATTCGGCAGATTCGCGTTTTTCTATGGTTATGGCATCCTGCGGGCAATGGCCGAGGCAGGCGCCGAGACCGTCGCAATAGGTCTCGCTGACAAGCTTTGCCTTGCCTTCTATTATTTTTATCGCGCCTTCCGCACAGGCTGTGACACACTTGCCGCAGCCGTTGCACTTATCTTCGTTTATTTTTACTATATTACGAATAGTCATATCTTTAAATTATCTTTATTCTGCCAGCAGCTCTTTCATATCCTGTTCTACGGTGGTGATGGGAGCGATGTTATACTTATCCACAAGGATTTTCAACACATTCGGGCTGACAAATGCCGGAAGCGACGGTCCCAGTTTTATGTTCTTAATATCCAGATAAAGCAGCGTCAGCAGTATGGCGACAGCTTTTTGCTCAAACCACGAAAGAACGAACGACAGCGGCAGGTCATTTACGCCGCAATCGAACGCTTTTGCCAATGCTATTGCTATCTGTATGGCCGAGTATGCGTCATTACACTGCCCGCAGTCCAGTAAACGAGGGATGCCGTCGATGTCACCAAGCTGAAGTTTGTTGATGCGAAACTTTCCGCAGGCAAGAGTAAGAATTACTGTGTCTTGCGGCAGCTTCTCGGCGAATTCGGTGTAGTAGTTTCTGCCCGGCTTAGCCCCGTCGCATCCGCCTATAAGGAAGAAA
>JAQURJ010000012.1:0-26018 GCA_028715705.1 Phycisphaerae bacterium
GGCAGCGACGATGACCTGCTTATCGTTGCGGCTTAGTGTGTAGGCCAGCTTGGCGATGCTGGTTGTCTTGCCCGAACCATTTACACCAGCCACGAGGATGACTGTCGGGCCGGATTGAGCCGTTTGCAGCTGCCGCTGGATATGCGGCCAGCAGCTTTTCATGTGTTCCTTGAGGAACGGGATAATGTCATCGGTCATAACTATTTGTTTAGTTTTATACGCTTGGCGCAGGTCAGAGATAAGTTTTTCAGTGGTTTCGACACCGATATCATCGCTGATGAGAGTTTCTTCGAGCTTGTCGAGCAGGTCGTCATCGATATTTCGTCCCAGCGTTAGAACACTGGAAAGCGAAGACGCGATCTTGTCGCGGGTTTTGGAGAGGTGTTCCTTTAAGTATTTGGTAGTCTTACTGAAAATGCCCATTCATTATCCTTCTTAGATATAGATTAACACAGTTTTTTAGACACGAAGAACTTCATTTGGCCCTAACAATACCGCCTGCACAGCCGTAAAACCCTTGACTTTGTGCGTTTATTTCTTCAAATACGTTATTTTACGGAGATTTGACGCTTATGCAACAAAAAGAAGGCAAGGTGGCATTTTCGGCTTGCATATTCGACCTTGACGGGACACTGCTCGATACGCTGTTCGATCTGGCGAATTCGATGAATGCCGCACTTGAGTCATTGGGGTTTGAACCGCATTCGGTTGACGAATATCGCTATATCATCGGGGACGGAATGCCGACCGCTGCCCAGCGTATGCTGCCGCAGTCTGCGCATGATAAAAAGACAATCGCTGCTTGTGTGAAGGCTATAAAACAGGCGTATTCTGAAAAATGGGCAGAGAATACAAAACCATACTCAGGGATAGCCGAGCTCCTTAGGGAACTTACCAAACGGCGGATGCCGATAGCGATACTTTCCAACAAGCCGGATGATTTTACCCAGCTTATAGTCAAGACGCTGCTGGCGGATTTTAAGTTTGACACAGTGCAGGGTGTTAGTGAAACTGTAGCTAAAAAGCCTGATCCAGCAGGAGCATTGGCTATAGCGAAGCGGCTAAATGTGAAACCGACTAAAATTTTATATGTGGGCGATACGAATACAGACATGCAAACCGCGAAGGCAGCGGGGATGTACGCGGTGGGGGCCTTGTGGGGCTTTCGCGATGCCGAGGAACTGTTGGCAAGCGGAGCGGATATTTTGATAAATAAACCGGCGGATTTGTTAAAATTGATTGGGTGATTTATGCACAGATTTTTTTGTGAAAAATTGAATGATAGTCAAGCCGAACTTTTAGGGGCTGAGGCTCATCATCTGCTGCACGTTCATCGGCTTAAGGCCGGCGATGAAGTGGAACTGTTTGACGGTAATGGTACGCTTGCTGTCGGTAAAGTCGAAAAAATGTCACGGCAGAGTGTGGCAGTTGAAATAGAACGGCTTGAAAAGATTGAAAAGCCGGTTGAGCCGCAGGTTGTTATCGCGGCGAGTATCGCCAAAGGCGAGCGGTTTGACTGGCTGATTGCCAAGTGTACCGAGCTTGGCGTTGACGCGATATATCCGGTTATTTTTGAGCACACGGTCAAGCAGCCGGCCAACCCGAAAATAGTTGACCGCTGGAACAATATCGCTATCCAGTCGGTAAAGCAGTGCAAAAGACTTTTCCTGCCAAAAATCAACAAACCATTAGGACTTACCGAGGTGGTAACAGCGGTCAAAGGTGATTATCAAAATATAAAGATTCTTGTTGCTTCTCCGAATGCACTTAGTCAATCAATCGAGAAAGTGGAAATGAAAGGCAATGTCGTTGTGTTTGTCGGTCCCGAAGGCGGGCTTAGCCTTAATGAAGATAAGTTTCTTTTGGAAAACGGAGCGTCTTTCGTCCGGCTGACAGATACTGTTTTGCGGATCGAAACGGCTGCGGTGTGCTTTGCCTCGATATTGTGCTGTAAAAGAGCCGCGGTTAGAGAAGAAACTATGTAATTTTCGGCTTTTGCCTTTGTGCTTGACAGCCTTCCGACTTCTTTCTTATACTTATTGTATGAGTCCTACGGTCTTTTGTATTGGAAACTATCGTTTTTACTTCTTTTCACGGGAAGAAGAACGCAATGCATGTGCATGTTATCTGCCCGGACGGTGAAGCGAAGTTTTGGATTGAACCTATTGTGTCTTTGGCGGCATATACAGGACTGCCGAAAACCAAACTGACGAGTCTGCAAAAAATAGTAGAGGAACATAAAAATGAAATCATTAAAGCGTGGGAAAAACATTTCCAAGCCTGAGATAACAAATATATCCCAGCATGGTTTTTGGATGCTGATAGCAGGAAAAGAGTATTTTCTGCCGTTTGATGATTTTCCGTGGTTCAGGAATGCTACTATCAGCCAGATATCTGATTTTGAGATGCCTAACCAGTTCCACATTTATTGGGGGAATCTTGATGTTGATTTATCACTTGATATTATAGAGCATCCTGAGAAATTCAAACTGATTTCAAAGTAGACTGTCCCAAAGTATAATTATTGAAAATTGATAAGCGAAAACTTGTTGGTGCGTGCGGGAACTATTGCGGCAAATGTAGCGACTATATCGCTTATGTTACAAAAGATAGTGAGTTGAAGAAAAAAGTAGCGGAGGAAATAAAGAAGCAATTCGGAATGGATATCTCGCCGGAGAAAATCGCTTGCGAGGGCTGTTGGGGCGATATTCATAACGCTTGGGCTGCTTCTTTGGAATGTAAAATACGGCAATGTGCTTTAACGAAAGGTATTCTAACCTGTGCCGAATGTGATAGTTTTCCCTGTAAAACTTACAATGAGCAGTTCGACAATCATTCACAGCAGGCCAAGAATATAAACAGCATCAAGCAAATTGGCATTGATAGCTGGCTGCTGGAAATGTAAAATCCACAAACAGAAATTCCCATCTAACTGCGAATGG
This sequence comes from Phycisphaerae bacterium, assembly GCA_028715705.1. Lineage (GTDB taxonomy): Bacteria > Planctomycetota > Phycisphaerae > Sedimentisphaerales > Anaerobacaceae > JAQURJ01. Next base: position 2,943 of record JAQURJ010000012.1, read on the forward strand.
TATATAATATCTTTAGAACAAAAAACCTTTTAATCCTGTATTTGGCTTATGGCTTTGAGGAAAAAAACAACTGATTTTTTACCTACGACTGCGGAAGAAATGCGTCAGCGGGGGTGGGAGTCGGCGGATATAATAATCGTTACCGGCGATGCTTATGTTGACCACCCGGCGTGGGGAGCGGCATTGATAGGCAGGTGGCTGGAAGGGCTTGGCTACAAGGTCGCGGTTCTTACTCAGCCGGACTGGAAAAGCGTTGATGCCTTCAGGTCGCTTGGCAAGCCGAATCTTTTCTGGGCGATAACTTCCGGCTGCATCGATTCACGTCTTAACGATTACGCCTCGATGGGACACAAGCGAAAAGAAGATGTCTATAGTTCCGGCGGCAAAATTGGTCTGCGTCCAGCAAAACCGCTTCTGGTATATTCTGCACGAGCGAAAGAAGCGTATAAGGATGTCCCTATAGTTCTCGGCGGGCTTGAGGCGAGCCTCCGTCGTCTTGTACATTACGATTATATCGAGGATAAAATAAAGCGGTCGGTGCTTGCGGATTGCAAGGCGGATCTGCTGGTGCATGGCATGGGAGAAAAAGCTGTCGTCCAAATAGCACAGCGGCTTGTTGCGGGCGAATCGGTGGATTCTATTACCAATATTGCGGGCACTGCATACCGATTGATACGGGGCAAAAAATCGCCTCCCGATGTGGTCGAGCTTCCTTCGCTGGATGAACAAATTGCAGACACCTCTAAATTTATGACTGCCCAGCTTGCATATCAAAAGGAGGCACATCCGGCTGGTAAAGCTGTTGTACAGACTCAGGGCGGTGAAAGTATCGTTGTTTTGCCGCCAGCCGAACCTGCCGACACAAAATTAATGGACGAACTTTACAGCCTGCCCTTTACAAGGAAATGGCACCCCCAATATGATAAAGCCGGTGGCGTACCTGCCTTGGAGAGTGTGCGTTTTTCAATAACGAGTCACCGCGGCTGCTTTGGCGGCTGCGCGTTCTGTTCGATTTATTTTCATCAGGGAAAACAGATAAGCTGCCGCTCGGTTGATTCGATACTTGCCGAAGCGGATAGTTTCCTGACGGACAAAGAATTCAAAGGTGCGATTTCCGATGTCGGCGGGCCGACAGCCAATATGTACGGAATGAAATGTTCGCGAAAAGAGCCGTGCGAGCGAACGAGTTGTCTATTTCCTAAACCATGCGCGAATTTGGATGCCGACCACACCAGGGTGATAGAATTGATGAAGCGGCTGCTAAAATGGAAGAATCAACATAAGGGAACTAATATTTTTGTAGCATCGGGAATTCGTCATGACCTTGCGCTGGCAAGCGACGAATATATCGAATTACTTGCAGCTCATTTTGTCGGCGGGCATCTGAAGATTGCGCCTGAACATTATTGTTCGAGTGTGCTGAAGCTTATGGGTAAGCCGGATTTTGGCGTGTTCGAGGAATTTGAAAAGAGATTTACCGAGGCGTCGCGAAAGGCGGGCAAGAAGCAGTATTTAGTGCCGTATTTTATAAGCTCTCATCCCGGCTGCAGCGAGCAAAGCGCGTTGGAACTAACTAAATATCTGGTCGGGCGAAACTGGCGTGTGCGGCAGGTGCAGGATTTTGTGCCGGTGCCGCTGACGCTCTCGACAGCGATGTATATAAGTGAAAGAAATACCAGGGGTAAACAAATAAGCGTCCCCAAGAGCGGTTCAGAAAAGAGCCTGCAATTATCGCTTTTGCAGTATTATGACCCGAGGAATTTCAAAAGAATTGAGCCGTATTTGCGCAAAAAGGGGGAAGGTCGGCTTGCATCGAAGATAAAATCGCTCCAGGTGCGAAAAAAAAAGGCTGAAAGCGGGTAAATTTTAGCATTTTGGTTGATTTTCACAGATTTAGAGCAATAATAGTTGCTCAAAAGGTAATTACATTTTTTTAAGGGGCCAAATCATGAAACTGATCAAACTTCTCACAGTTATTCTGGTTATTGCATTATGTTCGATGTCCCGGGCAGCAAAAGACGGCGGACAAAAAGGCAATAACGGAAATGCGGAAAAAGAAAAAGGGCAGCAAAAGGTCGAGCGTCAGAACGAAGCAAAAGCTGATGCGCAGGAAGCCGAGAAAAAGGCTAAAGAGCACCGAGAGAAGGCCGAGAACAAAAGCAAGGTCGAACAGCAGGAACGCAGCCGTGACCGCGTGAAAGAAGAAAAAGTCAAGCAGGCAGAAAAGACCAAATCCGATAGCAAAGCTAAGGCCGAAGAGATGAAAGGTGCTGGGCGCGAACACCAAAAACAAAAGGAAGCCGCTGAGAAGCAGATCGTTCACGAGCAGAATAAGCACAACGAGCGTGTCGCAAAGTTGAACAGAATGCTTGAGATTGCCAAGGAAAAGAACGATGAAAAGAAACAGCAGAAGATACAGGAACTGATTGAAAAAGAACAGAAAAGATTTGATAAGAAAACCAATAGGATGCAGCAGCGTTCCGAAGGCGTCGAAGGAAAAGTCAAAGAGCAAAAGGGAAAAGCCGATAAGGAAGAAGGCGGAGATGATGATCAGGGTGGTGACGATGCCGAAACTGAGGCACAGGAATAACAAAAATTTGGTTATATAAAATAAGAGGTATTGAAATGAAGTGGATTGTTACAAGTCTTGTGATTATGATTAGTCTTGTGTTTGCCGGTTGCAAGGATAAATCGGCTGACGAAGTTTCAGTAAAATCCGTGGAAAAATACAAGCAGCAGGCTGATAAAGAGATAACAGCTGAAAATGTGGATCAGGAGTTGCAAAAACTGGAAAAATCTATAGATGCTGACGCTCAATAAGAATTGTTGTTAGAATGATTTTTAAGGCCGCTGGTTAATGCCTGCGGCCTTTTTTCATTTGGATAGCGTCTCTTTTAACCGTTCCATAAGGGGAGGTCTTTCGAGCACAACCGGAAGATTATTTATTGGCAATTGGGGGACAGGTTTCCACATCTGCGGGCTGGATTCAAATGAAACACCAAAGCCATAGCTTATATTTTCATATTGATAATATAGAGTGCTTAGACCGTAACGCTCGCCTGTTTGATATTTACCGATGACGGTTGCGTGATACCAATAACGGGGCATTTCATGGTCGTTCGGGCCTGGGTCAACTTTGGTCAGATCGACATTGTGAGCATGGGACAGCGGGGTTTCCGTGACACGGAGAGTAGCGTCTTTTGTGAAGTAATGGTCTGACCAGATAGTCGTATTGGGGTCGTTGATATCGGCAAGCTGTGATTCGTCCCAGCCGATGGGGATATAAGCATCGAGGAATGTAAGGTGCAGCCGGGCGTGCGGCTCTTTGGCGGCAAGAATTTTCGCGGCTTCGCTTATGGCCCATGAACCTGCGGAATGACCGATGAGGTGGATGTGCTCGTAGTCTGTGCCGAGGTGAATGATTTTTTGTGCGAGATCGGGGCCGGCTGTATCGCGGGCGTAAATGGCGGCATCGGCTGGGTTGACAACTTTGGCCTGTTTTCGCCAATCGTACCAGCTGCAAAGCCATTGATTAGGGTCAACTTTTTCATAAATTGCTTTTGCCAGTTCGCCCGGCCACGGTGAATGTTCTATCCATCCATGCGTGGCAACGACGAGGTATTTATTTTGACGGTCAGGGATAAAGTTTGCATCTGCTGCATAGATGGGGACATTGCCGTCGTTAGCGATAAAGAATAGTGTCGGATGTTCGGGGAAATCGTTTTGTTTGCATTGACACAAAAATGAAAAGGATAATACAAAAAAAATAGTGAGCGGTCTATTCATTGTTGTTCTTGAATCTCATCTTTGATTTTGTTTAGAAGATTAATTGCTTCGATGGGGGTGAGGTTATTCACATCGACCGAAGATAGCTTATCAAGGACTGACTTGTGCTTTTGCACGAAGAGCGTATCGGTATCAGGTTCTTTTGTTTTGTTGCGGCTGAGGTTTTCGCCGCTGGCCTCTTTTGTGAACGTGCTTTCAAGTTCCGCGAGGATTTCTTTGCTGCGGTTGATTATGGGTTTTGGGATACCGGCTAATTTGGCGACGTGGATACCATAACTTTTATCTGTTCCGCCACCGATTATCTTGTGCAGGAAGACGATCTGATCCATCCATTCGCGGACGGCTACGTTGCAGTTTTTGATATTGTCGAAAAGGTCGGCAAGTTCGGTCAGTTCGTGGTAGTGGGTCGCAAAAAGCGTGCGGCATCGAAGTTTGGCGGCGATGTGTTCGGTTATTGCCCAGGCGAGAGCAAGGCCATCGTAAGTGCTCGTGCCTCTGCCGACTTCGTCGAGAATTACAAGTGACTTTTTTGTGGCGTTGTTGATTATGTTAGCGGTTTCGGTCATCTCGACCATGAACGTACTTTGATTGCGGATAAGCTCATCGGAAGCGCCGACACGAGTGAATATCCTATCGACTATACCGATCTGAGCAGATTGGGCAGGGATGAAACTTCCCATCTGGGCCAAAATGGTCAGCAGGGCGGCCTGGCGGATATAGGTGCTTTTGCCGCTCATGTTCGGGCCGGTAATTATTAAAAAATCGCCCTTGCCGTCGCCAAGCTCAATATCGTTGGGGACAAATTCCGCACCGAGCAATTCATCGAGAACTGGGTGCTTGCCTTCGCTGATAAAAAATTCACCGCCGTTTGTCACTTTGGGCCTGACATAATTTCGGCGAATAGCCAGAAAACCGAGAGCCGCAAGGCAGTCACAGCGAGCGACAGTGTCGGCAAGATTCTGGAGTCGAGTGACATATTGCGCGGTGGTTTGGCGCAATTGCTCAAAAAGCCTCACCTCGATATCCAACGCTTTATCCTGAGCGGTCAGGACTTCGTTTTCGTAAGTTTTCAGTTCATCGGTTATGTAGCGTTCGGCATTTTTTATGGTCTGCTTTCGGACGTAATCGGCTGGTGCCTTGCCGGATGATGCGTGACTTATTTCAATATAATAGCCGAATACTTTGTTGAAGCCGATCTTGAGATTCGCAATACCGGTGTGTTCGATCTGCTGTTTTTGGTAATCCTGCAGCCAGGTACGGCCATCTTTGGATATACCGCGCAATCGGTCGAGTTCTTCGTTAAAGCCGGTGCGAATTACGCCGCCTTCACGCAAGTGCGATGGACTTTCTGGTTCGATAGCCGATACGAGCAATTCGGCCAGTTCGTCCATGCTGTCGCATTTTTCACAGAGGCTTGTAAGCAGACCGCTTTGGCAATTCTGTAATTGTTCACGCAGCAGGGGGATTGTTCGCAACGTCGCAGCGAGGGCGAGCAGATCCTTGGGGTTGGTGCGAAAAGTACTTACTCTTGCGGCTATGCGTTCGAGGTCGCAGATATTCGATAATATTTTGCGAATGTCACTTAATATCGAAACCGAATTTTTCAGTTCCTCTACGGCGTCCTGACGCAGTTCTATATCGCCCGCATCGCATAGAGGCATACACAGCCAGTTGCGAAACATTCTTGCGCCGGGGCCGGTGAGAGTCTGGTCAACAGATGCGAGCAGGGTGCCCTTGGTGTTTTCGCCGCGAATTGTTCGCAGTATCTCCAAGCTGCGTAAACTCGTCTGGTCGATCTGGAGATAGTTTTTTCGTTCTATTTTTTTGATTGATGAAATATGACCGAGTGTTGTCTTTTGTGTTTCGTTTAAGTATTCAAGAATTGCACCAGCCGGAGTGATGATCTGTTCGCCGTCACTAATCCCGAAACCTTCAAGAGTGTTTGTGCCGAAGTGTTTTATAAGTCGCTGCTTGGATTGATAAGGGTCGAAGTACCAGCCGGGGCGTTCGGTAATTATGGCGGAAGTAAGCTCGCCGATATGTTTGGCAAGTTTTTTTGTTTCGGCTTCAAACAACTCGCCCCGCATATCTGCCAATAGGACTTCTTTTGGCGACAGCCGGAGTAGTTCATCGAGAATTTGATTTTCGGCTATCCGCTGGATGAAGAAATGGCCGGTGCTGATATCTACCCAGCTCATAGCGGCGTCGCTGTTTCGACCGAGACTTACCGCGGCAAGAAAATTATCCTCTTTTTCATTCAGCAGCATATCGTCGGTAAGAGTACCGGCTGTGACAATGCGGACAACGTCGCGTTTGACTACGCCCTGAGCCTGTTTGGGGTCCTCGACCTGTTCGCAGACGGCGACTTTGTAACCGGCCTGGATCATTTTTTTTAGATATCCGTCAACGGCATGCCACGGGACGCCAGCCAGCGGTATCGGGTTTTCACCTTTATTACGAGCCGTTAAAGTCAGGCCAAGCACACGGGAGCAAATTTTTGCGTCCTCGTAGAAAGTTTCGTAAAAATCGCCCATGCGGAAAAAAAGCACCGCGTCGGGGTACTTTTTCTTGAAGTGGGCGAATTGTTTCATCGCCGGAGTCAATTTAATGTCATCCTTAGCCATTCGCGTGATTATACAACAATTTGGCCGTTCAACAACTCTGTTATGATGGAACGGGCAATTTCTTTGCTGTCGGTTTTGAGCAGGGCGGTCAGAAGTTTTTCCTGCCTTTGGGTGAAACAGACAGGTTGTGTCAAATCAAAAGGGTCAGTTCCTGAAAGATTTACAATTTTTTCTTTCAGCCGGTCAATACCTGTATTTTTTTGTGCGCTTATCTCGACAATATGTGGAAAATTCAGGTCATCTTTTTTGATTTTTATACCAAGATCACTTTTGTTTAAAACCAGCATTATTCTATCTGCTTCGATATTTGCGAACATATTCAGATCGGTCTGGGATTGACTCCCATCGACAACAACAAGAACGATATCAGCTGTTTCGAGTAGTTGTTTGGCCTTTAGCTGGGATTGTCTGTCGCAAGAGTTGTTTGCGACGATTCTTTCATCAAGACCAGCGGTATCGATAAATTCCACTGATAACGAACCGACAAGACATTCGGCTGCGACCCAGTCTCTGGTCGTGCCGCTGATATCGGTGACGATTACTTTTTCCTTACCGGCAAGGGTGTTCAGCAGGGTGCTTTTTCCGCTGTTTGGCGGGCCGGCAAGAACGGCTTTAAGCCCGTATATAAGCAGTTTTGCGATTTTACTATTATTTAGGATTTGCGTTGTATCGTTTTGCAATTGCTTAAGTGAAAGCGAATCGAAACTGTCGAGCCAGAATTTGACCGTTTTTTGAAGGCCGATTGTAGATTGAGCCAGCACCAGTTTTGTTCCTTCGATAGTTTTCGCCTCTGTTACCGCAAGTTTAGCCTCAATCGCAATCGCGCTGAGGTTGTATAGATACCTGTGTAATTTTGTCTTGAATTGTTTGTCCGTGAGTATATCGACACCGCGGTTATTTAGCAGTTTTGTTATCTTTGAATTTATCAGCGGATTGCCGTGACAGTGTATGGCGAAATGATTTTTACTCTCACAGCCGATAGTCACCTGATCAATAAGATTGTCACCATCTTTGATATTACCAAGGTAAACTTTTCCCACAATGAAGCTGTCGCTGCCGGTAAAAATTTTACGTAAAATATCTGCCGCATTCTGCCCATACAGTTCGATAGTGCTTATAGCGCCGGTTCCCTTGCCGGTCATAATCGCGGCGATACATCGCATCGGATTCATAATGTTATTCTCTTGTCTCGATGTATTTTGTATAGGCCAGCGCGATGCCTTTGATAACAAGGTTGGGGACATAAGAATCGACAAAAGCGCAATCATCTTTGATGAGGCGGGCGCCCGTGCCGGTAATAACGGTCTGTGGCCAGCGGCCTATTTTCTCGGCAAACCGCCGCACCATATCCTCCATCGCACCGACAGCCGAATAATACAACCCGCAGTTTATCGCTTCCTCCGTATCTGTGCCCCAGGGCAAGTCTGGCTTATGAACGGTTATTTTAGGCAGTTGAGCGGTATCACGCTGGAGGGCATTTGCGCCCATCTCAAAACCGGGGAAAATACATCCGCCGACAAAGACTCCACGGTCATCGACCAGATCGACCGTAACAGCCGTTCCAAAATCGGCAATTACAACGGCGCTCTCAACTACCGCATAAGCGGCTGCGGCGGCTGTGATACGGTCGGTGCCGACTTTGGTATTTCCCTTAACCGACAGGTTTATAGGAAAGGGGATGTCTTTTCCTATAAGAAGCATCTTTTCACCGAAAGTTTGCTTTATTATTTGCGAGACCGATTCGGCAAAAGCCGGCTTGACACTGCTGGCGACAATCGTGCCATCGCGTTTTTTCTCTTTGGATCTTTCCGCGACAGGTATCTGCTCCCAAAGCCGTTTTAGCTCGGCAGCGATTTTTTCATTATTCGTTCCTTCAATACTGATTATTTCCTTTTCCTCGTTTTCGAGGAAAAGCCCGATACGGATATTTGTATTGCCAATGTCAATTGCAAGCAGATTCATAATTACTCCACAGTTTTTATCGTCTTGACAGCGTCCCAGAGGATTTCGCACAGTTCCTTCATACCTTCACCCGTAACGGCTGAGACAGGATGGATTTTCTTTCTTAGTTTCTTTTTAAGGGCGGTCACTTTCGCACCGTCCGCGTCGAGGTCGATCTTATTTACAACAATTATTTCTTTTTTTTTCGCAAGGGCGGTACTGTACTGCTCCAGCTCTTTTCGTATTTTCTTGTAGTTATCTGCTGGAGTCGAGCCGTCGGTCGGATTAATATCCAATATATGCACTATAACCCTTGTCCGTTCGATATGCCTTAAAAATTCAAAGCCCAGCCCGGCTCCGCTATGAGCGCCTTCGATAAGACCGGGAATGTCAGCCATCACAAACCGCCTGTAACCCGTCAATTCCACAATACCCAGAACCGGTTCCAGCGTAGTAAACGGATAATCGGCGATTTTTGGTTTCGCAGCCGAGCATCGGCTGATTAGCGTGCTTTTCCCCGCGTTTGGCATTCCCACCAAGCCGACATCGGCGATAAGTTTAAGCACAAGCTTAATATTGCGCTCCTGGCCTGGTTTGCCCAGTTCGGTCTTGCGGGGAGCCTGATTGGTTGACGTTGCAAACCTTTTATTCCCGCGTCCGCCCCGTCCGCTTTTACAGATACACACCTTCATACCGGGGTTGTCCATATCCTTGAGCATCAAATCGAGGTCGGCGTCCCATATCTGAGTACCGACAGGGATTTTGATAATCAGATCATCGCCGTCCGCTCCGGACTTGTTTGCTCCCTGACCTTCATGGCCGCGTTCGGCTTGCCAATTATGCTTGCCGGAAAAGTCCAGCAGTGTATCGATATCCTCGGCTGTTTCAAAGTAAACGTCGCCGCCTTTGCCCCCATCGCCGCCGTCCGGCCCGCCCTTGGGGATAAACTTCTCGCGTCGAAAGCTCAAACAGCCATTGCCGCCGTCGCCAGCCTTTACCCAGATTTTCGCTTCGTCTATGAACATTGCAAAAATACCTATAAAAAAAAGGATGGCATTAAAATACCATCCTTCTGGTTGTCTAACAATGGTTTATGTTAATTAACGTGGACTTTTCTGCCCTGGAAGTCGACCGTACCCTCAGCCGTGGCGAAAAGCGTGTAGTCCTTGCCCATGCTGACGTTGTTGCCGGCGAAGAATTTCGTTCCGCACTGGCGTACGATTATCGAGCCAGACTTGGCCTGCTGGCCGCCGTAGAGCTTTACACCGCGATACTGCGCATTGCTGTCGCGTCCATTACGTGATGAACCTTGTCCCTTTTTATGAGCCATAAAACACCTCTATAGTTTTTAATTTCAGATAAACAATGAATTCTACCGCTTTTCCCCAGACCTGTCCACACTTTTTTTCACTTTTCGCTTCATCAGAATAAAAAAATGACTTAAATGCTTATTTTGAAAAGGCTTAATCACAAAAAGAAGCGTTAAATACCCAATTTTAGATTCCTTGGCTGCGAGCGGAAATCCCTTAAGGCCTTGAGGCAGATGGGGCAGACGAACTGGCCGGAGTCAATCTTAACCAGTGCGTTTTTTCTGATATCATCCCTTCCGCAGCACTCGCATATAGCCGACGGCGTCTCTTGCGGCTGGGCGGTTTTGCGGACCGTGTCGGCTAACGTATCCAGACGCTCGTTAAATGCGGCAATCTGCTGCTGCAAGCCAGTGAGCAACAGTTCTGACATAGTGTCTTTTGCGGATTTGGTTTCGGCAGTGAGGCGTTCGATAGTGGCTTGCTGCTGATCGCTTTTTTGGTTAAGGAGAGCTTCGAGGTGTTTGCGATCCTGCTCGGCTGTGGTTTTTAGTTCAGCGGCAAGATCGGCTATCTGCTGTTGGAGAGTATCTTTTTGGGCTGTAGATTTTTTTTCAAGAAGCGTCTCGAATTGGCTAATTTTTTGCTGCAAAGCCTGAATAGCTTGCGAGATATTGTCAGCCGGTTTAGAGTGGGATGGTATTTGTTCTATTGGCAGGGGGGGAATGGTCTGGCCTGGGCGTGTGCGGCAAACGGCGTCGATTGCCCGCCTTGCCAAATCCGCGCGGCGGTTTGGGGTAGGGGGCGGCTGTTTTTCAGCGATATTATCTTCCATCTTGGTATTGAACAATCGATCAATGTTTTTCATAAAAAGTGTACCTGCCAAGTATAGTCCACTGTATATTACTAATCCCGATTAGTCAATGCCATGCAGGACAAAGGTAAGAAAAGTTAGAAGTGTGTGAAAAGTGAGAAGGTACCGGATTCGGTGCTCCCTTGGGGAGAAATTCCGCGGGAATGAGAATTGGCTAAAGTCTTGTGGATTTTTCAGTAAAATTGGCAAAAAATGCTTGTTTTCCCTGTGGATAGCGTTATAATACGCAGTTCTTTATTTTTGAAGAATTATGTGTAACTTGTTTTAGCACAGGAGTTTAATCGTGAAAACGCAATTATTGGACGCGGTCGAAGAAAAAAGCCTTAAAAAAGAATTGCCGCATTTTGAAATAGGCGATACAGTCGAGGTAAGCTGTAAGATTCAGGAAGGCGACAAAATCCGTACCCAGATATTCAGCGGTACAGTAATTGCGAAAAAGGGCCGCGGTGTAAACAAAACCTTTACCGTTCGCCGGATGGTCGGAAACGAGGGCGTGGAAAGGATTTTTCCTCTTCATTCGCCGAACGTGATCGATGTGAAGGCTTTGCGAAGCGGAAAAGCGCGTCGGGCGAAGCTTTACTACCTGCGCGGCAGGACAGGCAAAGGCATCCGTCTTGCCCAGCGGCACAGCGACCATACCACTGCCCGTTAAAAGAGCAAAAATCAAAAATAAAAATGTAAAATTGTGAAATCCGCCCAGGGCGGACGGCTGTTTTGATTTTTAGCGGGGAATGAAATTGGGGCTGTTTTTTAAGAATTTGTTTGGTTCTCCGAAATGGCTGGGTAAATGGGGCGAAAAAAAAGCAGAGAAATTCCTCCTCAAGAATGGACTCAAATCCCTCGCTCGCAATTTCAATTGCAAGACCGGCGAAATCGACCTTGTTATGGCTGATGCGGATGGTACGCTTGTTTTTGTTGAGGTTAAGACCCGCAGCGATGAAGATTTCACTGAGGCAGAAGAGGTCATTACTTATTCCAAGAAAACCCGCCTTGCTCGTGCGGCAAGATATTTTTTGACCGTCAACAAAATCAGTAATCGCCCATATCGTTTTGATACCGTAATCGTGATAGTCCCAAAGAAGGGAAAAACCCAAATCCGCCATTATCCGAATTGTTTTGTGCCAGATTATGCAGTTAGTTGATACACATTGCCATTTGACGTTTGAAGATTTCGGCGACAGCCTTGACGCCGTGTTGGAACGGAGCGTCGAGGCCGGCGTAACCGGCTGGATTACGGTTGGGACGAGTATTGAAGACAGCGGGAAGGCGGTGCGGCTGGCACAAAAGTATGACAATATGTACGCCGCTGTGGGTATTCATCCTCATGACGCAAAGAATGTCACTGATGCTGATATCTGCCGTCTTGCGGAACTGGCCGAAGAAAAGAAGGTAGTTGCCGTTGGTGAAACAGGGCTAGATTTTCACTATAATTTCAGCAGTCAGGAGGCCCAGAAAAAAGTTTTCATCAACCATATCGAATTAGCTGCGAAAACAAATCTGCCGATTATTGTTCACAGCCGAAACGCTTTTGATGAAACTCTTGATATTCTTGAAAAGCACGGTTCTGGTATCGAGAAAATTGTGTTTCATTGCTTTGTCGGCGATGTCGAGCAAGCCCGGATTCTTTTGGAGAGAGGTTATTTTATTTCCTTTACGGGGGTGGTGACATTTAAGAATGCCGAGAAGACGCGGCAGGCCGCAGCGGCTGTTCCAGCAGAAAGAATAATGCTTGAAACGGATTGTCCGTATATGTCACCAGTGCCGATGCGTAATGTTCGTCCGAACGAACCGGCACTGATGGTTCACATAGCCAAACTGTTTGCCGAGATTAAAGGTTTGCCGCTGGAGCAATTCGCAGATATTACTAGCCGTACCAGCCGAGCGTTTTTTGGGTTCTAAAAAAAGAGGCCGGTTGGTGGTACCGGCCTCAATATGAAAAACCGCGGCCATTATGGTCCGGCGGTGAGCCACTGAGATGCCATGATGGCAAAATCTGTAAGGTCAACACGACCGCTATAGTCCAAATCCGCTGACGGTATTGGGCCGGGTTCATTAGTTGTCAATTCAAAAGCCAAATCCCAAGTTGCACTGTCAGGTCCTTTCAATTCTGTGCCGTCAAACCAGAAATCGAACAACGCCGGCGGCCAGGTACCGTTTTGAGTTGCGATAATCGAACAGGCATCATCATTGAATATGTGAGGTCTTGTCTTCCAGCCCCACGGATGGAAATTGGGGTCAGTGTAGTCCTGCGGATTGTAAACCGGCGCAATGCTGAGCCAGTAAACGTTTGTTCCGCTTTCATTGGGCTCCTGATAGAACCACTGATCCTGAGAAAGGAATTGCGCATACTGGAAACAAGTCTCATTTTCACGATTAGGCCTATCAAAAGGATCAACGTCATAGCCTGCGAAATTCCAGACTGCTGTAGTACAGTAGTTCTCCCAGACGAGCTGGCCGGGGTGGCTGTATGTTTTCTGGTTTAATGGATCGTTCACCGCTACATCAGTCCATATCCCAATGTGAAATGCCTTTGGGACAATCGGCGGCGGATTCGGCTGATTCCAGCCGATAAATGAACCCCACCAGTGAACATCCGTAACCGGCCTGTCATCTTCGCAGAGCCAGTCATCGGCCATTATTTTCGTGGGCGGACCATTGTAGTCTGACAATTCATCCCATCCGTTGATCAACGGCGGTTGAGCGTTGGGATCGAACAGCTCAGGTTTCTGGCTGTATTTTATAAACCACTTGCTATCAACGGCTTCACCGGGTACGGTGCCAATTTTCGGTGAAACACTCAGGTTGTGCCAATAATTCCACATGCCTGGCAGCCCGCCTCCGGGCGGAGGAGCGGGCTGAGAACCTCCTACCCACGTCGCATTCTCATCGACAAGAATCCACTGAACGGCTTTTATATTAAAGCCCGGATTGTTGAGGTAAGAGGTTGCTGTTGGTGTGGCTGCTGTAACTCCTGTTTTGGACATATCAATCGTAATTGTTGTTGGTACGCCCCATTGTATCGGTTTTCCGGGTCCGCAATCCCAGTACCAGGCGCGAACAGGTCCGCCAACCGCAGGTATATTCTGCAAGCCAAGTGAGACTTTGTTTACCTGACTAAAAGGAGGCACGGGACTGAATTGCGGCGCCGTTACCGTTATTTTGAGTATGCAGTTTGAATAGTCAGGATCCAGCTTGTAGTCGTACTTAAAGGCGGCAGTGTAGTTACCATCGGTGGTTGTCGGATCACCCCATTTCATCACAAGTCCGGCATCGTTAGGTTCCGGTCCGGGCTCATTGCCTTCATAAACATAAAGTTCCGGTGTTATGAATGGACCATCGGGATACGGCAAGCCGTTCACATCGTTCATATCCTGCCACTGCTTGATATAACCTTCAAATTCATCCGGAGTCATTGGAACGATCTCCTTTTCGTTCAAAGCCTCTTGCCACTCGTTCTGGTCTTCAATGAGAAAGTAGGGGCTGGATTGGGAGATGTCACCGATAACGTATTCAGTCTGATGAGGCACTGCCATATTGTTGGGTGCTGGCGGAAGCATAATCTGAAAATTTGAATCCACTACGGTCAGGTCACGCGTCTCAAAAAGAGGAACAGACCATTGGATATTTACAAGCTCTCTTTCTTCTCCAGGATTGATCATAAGAGGTACTGGGCCTGTTCCATGCAGTGTTATGGTTCCCGGTTCAGGTATATCAATTTGGAAGGTTATATCAAAGAATGAATCAATATCAAAAATATGATCCATATCGACCTCCATTTTAGATTTGTCATACTTGATCTGAGCGGTAAATTCCTGTACTTCAACCCCTTCCTGTCCGCTAACCACCAAAACAGCGGTTGACGGAGCCTGTATCCCAGGGGCGACAAACTGTTCACCTGCAAGCCCAAAACCGAGATTTGGATTTATTGCGACTATGTTTTTGATGTAAATGTCCTTGCCGGTTTCGGTATTGTTTTGGGCAACCCAAGATTTAGATCCCCAAGCCGTATTTGTTGCGTTTTGTGCTTTGACCGTAACTGTCCAGCCAGTACAGTTGGCACTTGACCAACCACCTGACCAGTTGTTAGTGGCAACGTTGGTTACAATAGCCTGCTCGGCGGAACTTGTATCATTTTCCACTTTTATTGAGCCGGAGCCTCCTGTAACTGGCGTTGGAGTGCCAATCGTATTGTTGTAAATCTTACCACTGGCGTTATATGCGTGTGCCCAGCCGCACAATAACGCCAAACAAAATAGAGTGATTAAAAAATTTCTCATGATATGACCTCCTAAATAAAATTGAAGTAATTCTACTTATCAAAGAACGTGTATTTTCTTTGAATAATTCACAAGATATTTTTGGCGATGAATTCTGTTGATGTTGAAAAACGGATCGTCATGCGAGTCAAGTTTCATCACACTTATTCCAATTCTTCAATACACTTTATATTGGTAACACAGTATGGCTGAATGTCAAGAAAAAAAAACGCTATTTTGGAGGATTTTTATGGCTGTGTGGTGCTTATCGGTATAAAACTATAGTAAAAACGTAGGCTTAATGGGGTTTTTGCCCATCTTCTCGCATGAAAAGGGAATTTTTTACTGGTGCGGATAGGATAAACAGATAAAATTGTGCGGAACTGGCATGTGTAGCGAAGTAGGAAAAGTAAAGGAATATAGATTAAAGGAGCACAGACATGGAAGTTTTAATCATTCCAATTATCATTGCGGTTATTGGGTTAATTTTATGTGGACCGATCGCATTAATCATAGCGATAATTGCGATGAAGAAGACGAACCAATTGTCATGGGATCTGCTGACAGGCAAGTTTTCTGGTAAAGCCGCTGAAAAGCCGATCGCGGAGGAAAAGGCCAAACTTGTGCCGCCTACGCTTGAGCAGGTTATAAAACAGGCATCGGAATTTGAGCAGGTAAAGAAAGAAAAACCTGAGTCGAAGATAGAGCCTGTTTTGCAGAAGCCGAAGGAGTTGGCTGTTGCATTTTCATCTGCTAAACAAATAACGAATGTCAAAGGGACACTGGAGCAGCGGATAGGGACGCTTTGGGTGCTGATAGCGGGGGTGGTGACAGTAATTGTGGGAGTGGGTTTCTTTTTGAAGTTTGCGTATGATAACTCTCTTGTCGGACCAATGGGGAGGGTAGCGATTGCGGCTATTGCGGGGTTTGTTTGCCTTGCGATCGGGGAAGTAACTCGTAAACGAGGCTATGGAGTCGTTGGCAAGGGGGTAGCTGCGCTTGGATTTGCAATATTGTACGCAGCGGTATTTTCAGCGTATGGATTCTATGGATTGATAGGGTCTGTTCCGGCATTCGGGCTTGCGATATTGGTGACGGTTGCGGCGATGTTGTACGCGGTTGCGCTAAATGAGATGCTGATAGCGTTATTGTCGCTGGTTGGCGGGTTTTTGACACCAATATTGGTATCCACGGGTGAGAATCTGCCGATGCCGCTGTTTACTTATGTTTTGATATTGGGATTGGGTGCGATGCTTTGCGCCTATTACCGGCACTGGCGTGTGGTGAATCTTGTCTCTTTTGTCGGGACGTTTTTATTGTATGGCGGATGGTTCGAGAAGTTTTACAGCAAGTCTATTGCAGAGGGTGCAAGGTGGCCGCAGCAAATGTGGATAGCGATTATCTGGCTGAGCGTGTTTTTCATAATATATCTTGTCCTGCCGCTATTCAACGGAATTGTGAAACATACCAAAGCGCAGCGGGAAGATGTGGTATTGGTTATAGCAAACGCAGTGGCGACATTTTCATTTTTATGGCAGATTCTTTATGGCGATTTTAGGGTTGCTTTGGCTTTTGCTTCGATAGGATTGTGTGCTGCGCATCTTGTAATGCTGTCTGCGGTAACGCGGCGAGTAAAGGCGGATGTTAATCTGCGTATTATTCTGCTTATAGCGGGGTTGTTTTTTGTAACTATCGCGATACCGCTTTATCTGAAGATGTATGCGCTGGCGATGGCGTGGGCGGCTGAGGCGGTTGTGCTTACCATAATCGGGATAAGATATAAAAATGTTTGGACACAATTGGGTGCGTGTGCGGCACTGGTGTTAGCCGTAGGGCAGTTGATAGATCAGTTGCCGACGCATGGGGCAGCTTTCAGGCCGGTAATTAATCCGGCTTTTGGGACATGGGTTTTTGTCGCGGCGATGGTTTTAGTCTGCTGCATTTTCTATCGCAGAAAAACATGTGATTTGCCATACAGGGTAATTGTGTCACAATGGCTTTACGCGGCGGCAGTGGGGCTGCTGGGGACAGCGGTTGCGATGGAGTGGTACTGGCATTGCGATTACAACGTGTTTAACTCGCAAATTGGTGAAGACAGGTTTTACATGGGGATGTGGATTATCTTCACTATATTTATGTTTGGATTTATTTTGCGTACCTTGCGTCCCGTGGGGCTGGTTTGCAAGATATTAGGTGCAGCAGCCGGTTTGGCAGGGACAGGCTTCCTGCTGGTAACATTTACGGAGAGCTACCATAGCGGCTTTGTTATATTCGCGAATTCAAACTTTGGACTTGCGCTTATTTTGTTAGCGGGCTTGTTTATTGCGGCAAGGTTGTTGTGGATATATCGCGATATCAAAGGCGAAGAAGACAGCGGAGTATTAACATATGTGCTTGGTTTGGCGGGGATCGTTGCTCTACTGGTACTGCTTAGCGAGGAGATTTATTTATACTGGTGGAGTAAAAATCGCTTTGGCGGCGGGGCGGCGAACTGGCGATTTTTGGCGAATATGTATATATCCGTAGCCTGGGCGGTTTATGGGGCGGCTCTGATGGCTGTAGGTGTACTGAAAAAAGCGGCGATACTGCGATATATGTCACTTGGATTGTTCGGCCTGCTGTTATTGAAGGTGTTTATCCTCGATATGAGCACAGTAAAAAGTGTTTACCGGATAGCGGCGTTTATGGCGACAGGTGTGACGCTTGTGGCTGTGTCGTATCTATATCAGTATTTGAAAAAGCAGGATTTTTTTGATTTGATGCTTTCTGAAAAAAGTGAAGGCTGAACAGCGGGAGGTATTGACTATGAAAAGAAATTTTAAGATATGGATATTTATCGTGATAGCGGCGGCGCATCTGTTCGGGATGGATATGTCAAAGTGGAAAAGCCGATGCGATATAAATTTTGATAAGGCAGCGGGCAAGTATTACAGATTTTCGGTAACACCGGAAATTTACGATGCCGGACAAATTGGGCTTTCGGATATAAGGCTGATCGGGGCGGATGGGGGGCAGATACCGTATTTAATTGCCAGGTCGAAAGATATTACCACAAAAGAGGCTTATTCGCTCAAAGTGATAAACCGAGTGGTGGATTCGGTGGGGAACAGTCTGGTGACGCTTGACTTTGGGCAGCAGAATAAAAAAAACGAGGTTGAAGTTATAACGAGCGGTAATAATTTCCGCAGAGCTGTAAAAATAGAAGGGTCGAACGATAACGTGACATTCTATACCATAGTTGCCAGAGGATACGTATTTGCCATTGACAGCACAGCAGCGCGAAGGTTCGGCAAGGTAGAGATGCCGGTTAATGATTATAGATATTTGCGGGTGACTGTAGAGCCGATGGTCGATGAAAAGGATGCGGCTATAGCAGAGGTGCGAACGTATAATATAAAAAAGGAATCGGCACAACGTAAGAGTGTCGAGATGGCACTTCTATCCCAGAGAGAGGATGAGAAGAATAGGGTGAGCGTTTATGAATATGATATTAAGTATCGTAATCTTCCGGTAAAAGAGATAGAGCTGCAAGTACAGGATGATTCGTTCTATCGGTATGTTACGGTTGATGGGCGCGACGCAGCGACTCGAAAAATAAAAATAGATGGTGAGGATAACAGGGAGAGGTACAGGGAAATTGAGGAAAGCTGGATGCCGATGGCAAGCGGGGCGATCTACAGGTATATAACAGAAAGAGGAAATTGTGAAAACCTGAAATTGCCGGTGTCAGATGGGCAGAAAGTTTATAGATATCTGCGAATCACGATAAAAAATTATGATGACAGGCCGATAGAAATTAACGATGCCATCGCGAAAATAATTCCACATCGTGTTTTATTTGAGCCGGGTCAAAGCGACACAGCGGTTCTCTATTTGGGAGCCAACGGGATTTCGTCTCCGCAGTACGATTTGCGGTACAAAGTAAAGAATGTGGTTGATATCGTAGCGGGGGATGCTTCCTTGGGGCAGTTGACGGATAACCCTACATTCAGTGAACATCAGAATATTTTGCCCTGGAGTGAGCGGCACAGGATACTATTGTTTGGTATTCTGGGGATTATTGTTGTGGCGCTCGGCGGGGTTATTATAAAGTCGCTAAAATCAATAGGTGCGGAAAAAATGGCGGATGATTCGCAAAATTAAACGGGTTTTCTGTTTTTAATGTGGCGCGAAATAAATTTTTTAATATTTTTTAAAATCTGATTACATTTGCTATTTTTGCGTTAAAACTGTTTTTACCGGAAACGCCTTATTGTAAACTCTTGTTTTGTATGCACTTACACTCTGGGTCGCAAAGCGTGTGCTGTGATTGAGGGAGATAATCTCTCCAAATCCAGGTTTTTTAACAGGGGTTATAGAGGAAATAGCCTATTTCTTAAGTATTATCGGGCACGTATTATGGTATAATAATGTACAAGGTGTAACTCTAAAGTAGTAGAGAAAAAAGGAATTTAGAAAAAAGGGATTAGGAGAATCTTAATGGGCAAAATAGGGAAGTTGAGCAATATAGTATTAAGTGTTTTGGTTGCGGTGGGCCTTTGCTTGAATGCGTTTGGTATCGAGCGGCAAGAAGAAGGAGAAAAACCACAGCCGCAACCAGAAGTTGAAAAAATTGAGCAGGAAAAAGAAGCTGTAACGGAAGAACAGCCGAGAGTATCTGTTGAAATCGGCGAGAAGTATCTGCCGAAAGATATATCTCAGCGATTTGTCGTAACAAACATTGATTTGTCCGGCAATAATCTTATCAGCGATGAAGAACTTTTGTTGAATATTCCAATGATATTCAACGCCTCAAAACTACCTATCGAAGCTGCACCGCAGGACAGTCTTTTTGATTTGCGAGAAGTTCGCGCTGCGGCTATTGAGCCTGGTGTAGAAAGAGAAGTGAGCGTTCGTTCAATACAGGGCCTTACGCAGTATCTGCTTCGCAAATACAAATCTAAAAATTACGCAGGGATATATATATATGTCCCTGAGGGTGTGGTTGTTGACGGGAAGCTTAAAGACAATACTCTTACAGTGAATATTATCGAAGCGAGCATTGCGGCGCTTGGGGCTAATTTTTACGACCTTGAACGGACGGAGAAGCCAGAAGGTTATCTGCGTCGGGATGCCCTAATGAAATGGTCGCCAGTTGAACCGAATAAACCGGTAAATGAAAAGAAACTCGATGATTACGTGAACCTTCTGAACCGTAACCCCGACAGATACGTTTCCGCTGTGGTTTCAGGTGCGGCTGAACCAAATGAATTGAATCTTCGCTACGATGTTTATGAGACTAATCCATGGCACTGGTTTATTCAGGCGGATAACTCAGGGCCCAAAAGTACGCGCTGGCTTCCAAGGATCGGGGTGATAAATACAAATCTGCTCGGTTTTGATGATAAGCTTACAATGATCTATCAGGCGCATCCCGAATCTGATTTCGATGATAACTGGGCAGCTTACGGCAGCTATGATTTTCCGATTTGGGGTCCGAAACTGCGGCTGGAACTTTTTGGCGGATACAGTGAGTTTAATGTATTGCCAGCAGGTGGAGCTGTTAGTTTTCTTGGAAGCGGCGAATTTTATGGCGGCAAATTGCGGTATAACCTGTTCCAGGCGAACAGATGGTTCTTTGACCTGACCGGTTCGTGGAGTCATGAACGCAGCAGGTTTACACCTGATATACCTCTATTTTCAAGCCTGCTTGCCAGTGATGTATCTATGGATCTGCTTGGCTATGGGTTTGAGGCTTATCGCAAAACTGATCGCAAGGAGACGGAATTGACGTTTGAAAGAGTCGATTCCATTGATGCTTCAAGCCGCAGTTCGTTTGAGAACGCAAGATCAGGTGCCGATCCTGATTTTTCAATATATACCGCAACGGCTTTTCACAGCATGTCTCTTGACGAGAACAAAGTACAGAGGCTGAGCGGTTCTTTTAAGTGGATATATGCGGCAGACCGCCTCCCACCATCGAAATTGACGGTTTTTGGCGGAATGTATTCCGTCAGAGGTTATGAGGAATACGATACTCTTGCTGATGGAGGCGTGCTGGCGTCATTGCAATATGAGTATGACCTTGTGCGGCAAAACCGATTTGATAACGAAGAAGATAAGACAGAATATCCCCAATCGCTTCGCAAGCTTGCCCCAGTGGCATTTGTTGATTACGGCTTGGCGAAGGTGAGGGAGCATACGGCTGGTGAAGATAAGGATACTGCGCTTGTCAGTGTTGGCCCGGGACTTTTGGCGGAGATAGGACAGAATTTCAGCGCTGCGATTTACTACGGAATACCGCTCAAAAAGACAGTCGATACCGATAAAGGTGACGGACGACTGAATGCGAGTATTTTAGTAAGATGGTAGAAAAATAAAAATAAGATATTAGAAGGAAGATTGAAAAACCGGTTTTGACCGGTATTAAAAACGAAGAAGAAAGAAGGTGGTTGAAATGTTGAAGAAGATATACAAGGAGAAACTATACAGGGATGTGCTGTGTTATGTGATGCTGCTGTGCACATTTAACTATTCGGTGGTTTTTGCGACACCGAGCGGCGCAACTGTTGTGGACGGTTCTTTGGCTGTTCCTGTAGATTACGGAACTACCACGACAGTAACTGTTGATACCGTTAAGACGATACTCAACTGGACGAGTATTGACACGGATATGGATGAAACGCTTGCGTTTCTTAAAAGCGGCGGCGGCAATTTTGCGGTTTTAAATAAAGTTATCAGCGGAGTTCCGACGAATTTTTCTGGTACACTCAGTGCTCCGGGCGGTAACATTATTATCGTGAACACAAGCGGGTTGATTTTCGGTGGTATAGCTAATGTTCGAAATCTCACGCTTTCGGGCAAAAATATAGCCAACGGCGATTTCCTCAATGGCGATTTGGCTAATCCAGACAATATAAATTACAAATTCTCTGGACCGGGAGCCGATGTTGAAGTTTTGAGCGGCGCCGAGATCGAAGCCAAGCTTGTAGCACTGATAGGCGAAAACGTGTATAACCACGGCGCGATCACAACAGATTCAGGCGGTTATATCGTGATGGGAGCCGGTAATACGGTACAGTTCGGTTTTGTCGGCAGTGATATTGTTGTTGAAGTTGATGGAGCCGGTGACAGTGATGTTGAGAATGACGGTGAACTTTCAAGTCCGGATGGAACTGTCTGGTTGGCGGCTGGAGATGTGTATTCGCTGGCGATGAGTCTTGAGGGCACAGAAGCGGCTTCCATTAATATGGACGGTGAAAACTCGGTCGTTCTGAAAGATTTTGGCAAAAAGAACGAACTTAATCTGGGTGTTACGAGCCTTGATATAACAACAGGGCGAGACGGATATGTGAAGTTTGACAAAGGTTCCACCGTAACCAGCGAAACAGGAAGTATATCTATTATCGGGGGTTCGGGCGAAGATAATGGCGGTGTCGGTATTGAAATCGGTAACCTCATTGTTGGATCAGAAACCGGTAAAAATCCTGTTGCGCCGCAAGCTGGTTCTATAATACTTGGGACAGTTAATGGCGGTGACATATTGGCCGGATATCTGAATGTATTTGGCGGCAGCTCCGCACAGATACTTGTACAGGCTGGTGGGGACCTGACCTTATATGGCAGTTCGTCTAATGGTGCGGTAATGGCCAAGACGAATCAGGTGCCGACGAAAGACGGTGGAAATGCAATTGTTTGCCTGGCCGCCGGTGGGGATTTGACGGTGGATTATGCTATCGAGGCAAAAGCTCACGGCAAGAAATCTGCGATTGCCGATATCCATTTACACGCTGGTGGGACAGTGGATGTTGATACTCACAACGGTCATATACGGGCATGGGCCCAAACACCTGCTGATATGCCTTCTGCTCCGAGTGCCGCCGAAGCGACGGTTAGAATTCATTCCGGTGAAGGCACAACAATTGCGAGTAACGGCAGCAATGCCCCTGTTCGTGCCTATGCGAATGCCGGAAATGGTGATCTGGTGAATATTTCCAGTTCAGGGGAAAGTAAAGAGGTCACTGACGGCAAAGCCTATGCTATGATAGAAATAGCGGAAAATTTCGTCGGTGAGTGTCCAGGATGTCTTGATCTGGGCGATAATGATGCTGATGCCGATCTTGATCTGGATACCGATACTGATCTTGACCTTGATATGGATATTGACAATGATACAGATATTGACGTGGATACCGATACTGATCTTGACCTTGATATGGATATTGACAATGATACAGATATCGACGTGGATACCGATACTGATCTTGACCTTGATATGGATATTGACAATGATACAGATATCGACGTGG
>JAQURJ010000012.1:26118-37637 GCA_028715705.1 Phycisphaerae bacterium
TGGATACCGATACTGATCTTGACCTTGATATGGATATTGACAATGATACAGATATCGACGTGGATACCGATACTGATCTTGACCTTGATATGGATATTGACAATGATACAGATATCGACGTGGATACGGATACCGATGATGATATTTTGCTTAATACATTTGAACCAATGAGCGAAAAGGTTCGAAGTAGCGGTTGTCCGGCATTGGTGCAGTGGGCGGCCAATGAACTTGGAGTCAATCCAGATGAGATACAGATATTTGTCGCCAACTCCCTTGGGAGCCGCAGTGATATCCAGCCTTGCGATACGTGCTCGAAATTAAAGGTCGCGGCTACAATATTAGGTGATAGCAGCCAGCGTTTAGAGACGCTTGCAATGGTGGTCAATCAGTTTGCTTCACCAGCCGGTCCGCCAAGTGATGAGCAAATGGCTATGATAGCAGGTATGCTGAACAGCGGGGAAGGGCCGCAATACGCAGCCGCACAAGAGTGGGTTGACGCTCTTGTCGCGTATGTTGGGATATTAAATACCGATTTTGGTTATAATGCCGAACAATCTGTTGCGTATGCTGGTAAGTATCTTGCGCCGGTGTTGGAAGGTGACAATGCTGCCTTGATGGCGTATGTAACCGGCCTGTTGCAGAACGCTGTGCAGTAAACCTTTTGTTTTGTAATAAAAAGGCCTGTCCTGAAATTGGAGCAGGCTTTTTTTGTTCTATTGGCTGTCTTGTAAGGCCTGAAGAAGACGGATATAGAAGCAAGAGGTGTGTTGGACAGTATCGACACGCATCCAGTGACGGGTAAGTTTGAAGCGAAATGTTCCTATGGCTTTCTGAGGCTTGGGGTACATATAAGTGCTTTGTGGTGAATTATATGTATATGTAAGTGATTTGGCGACAAGCCGGCAGTTTTCAAGTATTGTATCGGCGAGTTTTTCATTTTTCATTTTGCGAGCAAGATAATACGCCGATATTAGACCTTCGGCTCTTGCTCCGTCGGGATAGGCATGGTCGCCATAATTGTAATAAAATGTGCCGGGATAATCATAATAGGGGCTGTTAGTACTGTTATACATATTAGCGATCATCGCTTTTGCATCATCGAAAACAAAATTCAGATATTGCGGTTTTTGAAACTGCTGGATGTCTGCCCATTCTTCGATAGCTTGCATCAGCCAGCCGTCCGATGGAAGAGGTTCAAACATCTCAGCGTATTTTTCGGGGCGAATGTTCACGAGAAAATCGAGAGCTTTTTGTGCAGAAGAGCGAATTTCTTCCCGGCGATATTCATCGATCGGCATATTTTTTTCATAGAGCGCAAGACCCAGCAACGCTTCTCCTGGGTAATAGAACGAAAAAAGCATTCTTTTTATTTGTTCGTTGGGATCGATAATCGGATTGCCATCGTTATATAGAGGGTGGATATAATACCCGATCATCTCGCCATTGTCATCGATTCTTGAAAGAATGTGATTCGCAAGACCAGTTATAGCAGAGTCATATTGAGTACTGCCTGTGAGTTGGCGGTATTTAAGGAAGGCGACAAGGGCGATTCCTGAGCCGCCGAGTTTGGCTTTTTTGTTATAGAAGACATACGATGCGGTACGGCCTTCATATTCATGCGTGCGTATCTGTTTTGTCAGGAAGTCCAAAGCGAGTTGTGCGGTCTCTATATAGGAATTATCAGGTTGCAGTTCGTACATTCGCAACAGGGCGATAATCCCGCCGCTGTGACGGAGAATATTATAATAATTGTTATCGATATCACGCGAAGGATGTACATGGTCAATAACAGTATCGAGAATACCGTCATAATAATAAAGGAACTGACCGTCAGGTTTGGCGTTATCGAGGATCCATTGGATGGAATTGTGCATCATATCATAGATGTTATCCTGCGAAAATTCTACGGGCACAGGGTAGCCTCGATAGAGCGGCAAGACTTTGTCGCCGTAAGTTATAAAAGCATTGCTTGTTACCGCATACCACTTGATAGATAAGGAACGCATCAGTTTATCGCGTTCGGAGATGCTATTGGTTTTTTGGGCGGCGCCTGTTTTTTTAGAAAGATGATTAAATACCTGACTTAGATAAAGATGACTGTTGATAACTGCGTCCGTTGGCATATAAAAATAGACATTATTGTCATAGATGAGCTTGAAGCCTGTAATGCCGGGTTCAAAGCGATCTGGCGATATTTGGGATGTGGTTATATCTTCAATCTTAAAAGGCTTTTCGGAATCAATGACTTCAAGCATGATCCGACAGCGGCCTGCGTCTGCAACAGCAAATTCAGTAAATCTTTCATCGGTTCGCAGGAGATGGATTATGCGGTTTAAGGTCTGATCGAGAGTATCCTTCTTAGATATCCATCTCAAATTTTCTATTTCAGGTTGGAACAGGGTAATAGCCGTTGTTGAATAATCTGGATTGAAATTAACGTTAAGATGGTATGCTGTTTTTAGTTCTGTCCCGTCTATGATGGATTTGCGTATATCATTCAACAGCCGTTGTTCAGGTGAAAAATCCCTCGCAAACCATTTCTCATATTTTTGTATGGTCCCATTAGGCTGAACTGTTTTGGTTGAAGATAGTGGTGGGGCAGGTTGATAGTTTCGATCACATCCTGTGAAAAAGGCCGATAAACCTGCCAAAAAGAAAATTAATATCCTTTTTTTCATATATAGCCACCCTTAAATTCTTAAGCAAGGACAGTATAAATGAAATAGGGCAATTTTACAAATTAGTTTGATTAAAAAATTGGTATTTGGCGGTATTATGTTACGGTGCGGCAACCGCAAGCAGCGAATTTATATTGGTGTGTCTTTTAGCCTGCGGCTCTTTGCTGTCGCTGCGGGTTGGGCGGATGCGAGGTAAAAAGTCTCCTGCGGCTGCGAGCGGACGCCCTGTCCTGGCAAATAATTTTTCCGGCTGGGGAACTGCGGTTACAAGAAGTTTTTCTGCATCGCTGTGCTTACCCAGTATATTGTACAGTTTCGCCAGATCAGCGGTGATTTTGGCGGTATAAAGATTTTCACTGCCGTATTGCTCAACAATAAGTTTCAGTGCTGATTCGTAGTAAGTCTGGGCATTTACATAGTCGCCCATCGCCGCATACAAAGCAGCAAGATCGGCTTGGAAAGGACCGAAAACGGTATCTTCCGGCTGATGTGTAACGCGCATAATTTCGATGGCGTATTCAAGTTCCTCGCGGGCGAGTTCGAACTTGGTCTGATCGCGGTGTATCTTGCTAAGGTTGCGGAATGTATATGCGATATACGGATGTTCACTGAAGTATATTTTCTGTTGGAGTTTTAATCCAAGTTCGCATAGTTGTTCGGCTTTGTCCAGCCGATTTTGTTTGTGCAGAAGCCAGGATGCGTCCAGCAGGCAGGCGGAAAGTTCTTCATCAGAGTTTACCATTTTCGCCATTGAAATCGCCTGCTCAAGAAGAGGTTCGGCTTTTTCATAATTTTCCGCTGCCATATATACACGTGCCATAGCCCGAAATGCCCTCGGCGAAAGTTTCGGGTATGCACAAAGCGGTGCGGATGAAACGAGAAAAAATGAAACTATGAAAACACAAATGAATATCCGAGATACTTTTCTATACATATCCATCACCCTTATAAATACTTTTGACAAGGCGTCACAAACAGCCGCCTAAAATAAACGCAAGGTTAATTCGTACCATTCTGTTTGTTGCTTTAGGGGGATTTATCTGCATAATTTCATATTGCCTGTTTTAACCCCCAAAAGCTATTCCATATAAAGTGTAAGATATAAAAGTACCGCAACAAAAATATTATAGGACGTGATGTAGGGGGTGCGAAGATGGCTGAGTCAAATTTGAAGCTGAAACAATTGTAATTGACGGTGTGTATTAGGGACGAATGGATAAAATGATTTTGACAGCTATGAACAATGCTGTTAGAATTCGTATACGACAAATATAACGTGTGGGAAAACCCACTCATTTTGGGGAAACTCTGTGGTTTTGCTCGAGAAAAGGAAAGGGCCGATAATGGCAAAACACATAAAGCTTTGTGCGCTTTCTTTGTTTGGTTTTATAGTGGCCTTCAGCGGCTGCGTAACACCGCCCCAGCCGCAGATAATGGATCTGTATGTGGATGCGGTTGTTCTTCAGGAAACCAAACCCAAAGAAGCCGTTGAAAAGCTCAACCAAGCTGTCAGGATAAATGATAAATTCTTTTTGGCATGGTCGCTGATGGGCGATATCTACAAATCAGTCAAAGAATATGAAAGCGCGGTATCCGCTTACGATAGGGCTACGGAATTAAACCCATGGTCGTTCAAGGATTATTTTGAGCTGGGCAGAACGTATCAATTGATGGAAAATTTTATAATGGCTGTTAAGGCGTATGGGCGGGCGTTGGAGATCAATCCGGACGATTACAAGGCCAACTTGTATAATGCGCAGAGCTACTTTGCTATAAACGATTACCAAAATGCGCTTGAATATGGCCAGAAGGCAGCTCGGTTAGACCCGAATGAAACCGAAGCCCTGGTGCTTGTAGGCGAGATTTACGATGAGACAAAGGATTATCACAAAGCCATCGCCGCATATAAACGCGCTATTGAAAATGATTCAACAAATACAAAGGTAATGACCCACCTTGCGGCTGCATACTTGAAAACTGACAGAGTGGAACCGGCTGTGGAACTTCTGGATGAAGTGCGGCAAAGAGTGCCGGCAAATAATAGAGCCTTTCAGTATCTTGGATATGCCAATCTTATGCTGTACGGCAGGGCTGTGAAGGAATATAACCAGACCGCCGAACAGGGACAGGATGTAAGTTTACTCCAGGAACAGATGTCTGAATATCTTGATAAGGCGATCACGAACTACCATCAATCGCTGCGGATAGACCAAAACGACTGGGAGGCGCATCGCGGATTGGGCGTGGCATATGTGCTGATGAACAAAAAAGTGGGGGGCATGCTGGGGCGAAGTTACAAAAAGAAGGCTGTTGAACATTGGCGCACGTCGCTGGATATCAAGCCGGAACAGCCGAACAGGACGGGCTTGTTGAAGCTCATAGATAAATATTCGGCTGATTAAGGAGTCCGGCTTGTGACACAAACGAATGAGCGGTTTCTCTGTGGCTTGACAGGCGGATGTCGGCGGCCCGACTTTCTGGGACATGTCATTTTTTGGTCGGTTGCGATAGTTGGGTTCGCAGCGGATGTGCTAAGCAAACGCGGGATATTCGCGTGGATCGAGGAAAGGGGAGTCCATGGTGTCGCCGTGATCGAAAATTTCTTCTACATTGTACGAGCCGAAAACACCGGTGCCGCTTTTGGCATAGCAAGCGGACAGAGGGTGATGTTGGTTGGAATTTCGATTTTAGCGATGCTGGCAATAGTGGGACTGTTTTTTGTGGTGGGCGTGCGAGGGCGGACCGGTCAGATAGCAATGGGGCTGTTTACGGCTGGTTTGTGCGGCAACCTCTATGACAGGATTTTTAACGATGGGCGGGTGAGAGATTTTATCGATGTTGTTTATTGGCCAGGAAAGCACTGGCCGGCGTTTAACCTGGCCGATATTTTTTTATGTGTTGCTGTAGGGCTGATGGTATTAATGAGTTTCATTGGGCAGCCTGATCAAAAACATGATCCGCAACAAAAATAGGGGTGTTACTGACAACGCCTAAAGCAATGGCGTCGCTGGGTCTGCTGTCGATCTCGAATTTTTTGCCGTTCACGCTGATAGTGACCTGCGCATAGAAAGTATGGTGACGCAGGTCGTTGACTACTATCTTTTCGATTTTACCGCCAAGACTCGTTATTATGCTGTCCAGCAAATCGTGAGTCATCGGGCGGGGAGGTGTGATGCCCTTCAGACGGCGGTCAATGGCGAAAATTTCGACTATCCCGATAACTATGGGGAAACTGCGTTCGCCGCTTTTTTCTTTAAGCACAATGATCTGCTGGTCGCTTGTCTCGTTAATTATGATTTTTGAAAGCTCGGCTTCTATTTCCATTTTGTCCTCGCATATTAATTGAGTTCGGAAAGATATTTTTCGACAGCAGCTAATTGCTCAGTTAATTCCTCAAGCCGCCTGCGCGTTTGTTCGACAACCTCCGGCTTTGCGCGAGAAATAAAGTTTTCGTTGGCCAGTTTGCCTTCGTTCGCCTTTTTAGCTTTTTCGAGTTCCTCTTTTTGTTTTTCAAGACGATTTCGTTCAGCGGCAATGTCAACCGCATCGTGCAGATAAATCTCCATCTGTTCCACAATGGTCGCAGCCGCATTTTCCGGTTTTTGCAGAGAATTAGAAACCGTAAACTTCTTCAAATTCGCAAGCTGACATACCAGATTGCTGTTTTTATCAAACATGTCGACCTGACCAGCGGATATTTTTGCCGACGCGGTTAATTTTTCGCCAGGAGCCTTGTTGTATTTGCTTCTCATATCGCGAATGGCGCGAATAACCGTCTGGATAGTTTGGATTTGGTTTTCACTTTCAGAGTCTATGAGTGGTTTAAGCGGCTGCGGCCATTGGGCTTTTACAAGAATGTCACTTGATACGGCTTCGGCGATGCCGTTTAATTTGCGGTGGGCAATCATTTCATTTAACTTGTCAAAAATAGCTTCCGTAATGAATGGCACGAATGGATGCAGCAGACGCAGTACGGTATCAAGAACGAACGCAAGAACGTTTTGAGCGGTCTGTTTTTGCTCTTCGTTGCGGACGCGGTATTTTGTCCATTCCAGATACCAGTCGCAAAAATCGTTCCAGAAGAATCGATATAATTCGTTGATCGGCTCGCTGAATTTGAAGGAATCAAGCGAGGCTGTGGTCTGGTCAATTACCGCAGCTAAACGGCTTAATATCCATTTGTCGGTAATATCTAATTTAGCAGCGTCGAATTGAGCTGGATCTACGCCGTCGAGGTTCATCATTGCAAAACGAGACGCGTTCCAAAGTTTGTTACAGAAATTTCTGCCCAGATCGAATTTCGGCGAGGAATTTTCCTTCCTGCCGTCCGGCAGTTCCATCAGCATAACCGGCATTCTGACATCCTGTGTCTCGGTAGTCATCGAGGCCAGCGTAAACCTCATCGCGTCGGCTCCGTGGCTGCTGATAATGGCCAGCGGGTCGATGCCGTTGCCAAGGCTTTTTGACATCTTGCGGCCTTCGCCATCCTGTATCATCGCGTGAATGAATACGTCCTTGAATGGAATATCGTCGGCGCAGTATTGGCCCATCATAACCATTCGCGAAACCCACAAAGTGATAATTTCACGAGCCGTGCAAAGCACATCGCCAGGATAGAATGTTTTTAGACTATCGCTTTCCTGCGGCCACCCAAGAGTACTAAACGGCCATAATGCGGAACTAAACCACGTGTCAAGAACATCAGGGTCACGTTCATAACCTCTTTTCTTTAATGCTTCAACAGCTTTTTTACATTGCTTACAATTTTCCGTATCGTGAAGGTAACAAATATAGATATCATATTCCCCTTCGGTTTCTTTGACAATTGGCATCAATGGATCATCAAATGGGTTAACTTCAATTTGTTCAGAAACTTTCACGATTCTAATATAACCATCGTCTGGATATTTTCCTTTTTTTAGGTCATCGACTTGATGGTCCCAACCAAGAAAAGTTACCAGTTCATCACACCAGTTCTTTTCGGTAAGAATGATTCTTTTATGCCATACCGGTATCTGGTGTCCCCACCAAAG
The DNA here is from genome assembly GCA_028715705.1 of Phycisphaerae bacterium. Taxonomy (GTDB): domain Bacteria; phylum Planctomycetota; class Phycisphaerae; order Sedimentisphaerales; family Anaerobacaceae; genus JAQURJ01. Next base: position 33,830 of record JAQURJ010000012.1, read on the forward strand.
CTGCCTGCTGATGGGCCAATCACGCAGATTTTCCAGCCACGTCTGATATGTCTTTGCGTATCGTTCCGGAATAAATTTCAATCTGCCGTCAAGCAACGGTTTCAGGGCAAGTCCAGCAAGTGAATTGACCGGAACATCAGTCCCTTCAATAAGACCTGTACCGAATTTTTTGGCTAATGAATCGATAGGCTTCTTTACCGCAATATACCATTGATCAGATAGATACGGCTCGATTGGTACGTGGCTGCGATAGCTGTGTCCAACTTCATGGCTGTATTCTTTTATCTGTTCGAGCAGGTTTTCGGTACGGAACCATTCAACTATTGCCTCACGTGCCTCGAACCTGTCCATGCCCAATAGATTCTGCGCCTCCGGCTGCTGCGAGTCTGCCCAGCCGAATTTATCGCTTATGGAGCCGTCCGGTGCCATTACATTTATAACTTCGAGGTTATGCCGCTGCCCTATTTCCCAGTCATAAGGATCGTGGGCAGGAGTTACCTTCAAAAAACCTGTTGAGAATCTTGCCTTTTCATCTTCGCTGTTCGGGTCAGCTAAAACTACATGCTCATCGGCAATGATCGGTATCAGCCTTCCAACTATCGGCAAACGCACCTTTTTACCCACAAGGTATTTCGCTCGCCCGTCCGCCGGATTCATAGCTACAGCGGTATCACCGAGCATCGTCTCAGGCCGCGTAGTAGCCACCGTGACATATTCTAATTTTCCGCCTTCTATTTCCACAGGAACTTCAAGCGGATATTTCAAGTACCAGAAATGTCCCTGTATAGTTTCATGTTCTACTTCGTCGTCGGCAAGTACCGTCTGCGTAGCCGGGTCCCAGTTGACCAGCCGCTTACCCCTATAAATAAGCCCATCGGAGAACAATTTAAAAAAACATTCCCGCACCGCGCGTGCGCATGTCTCGTCCATTGTAAACCGTGTTCGCTCCCAGTCGCACGAACAACCCATGGTCTTTAGTTGCTCAATTATTTTTGTCTCGTATTCATCTTTCCATTGTTGTATCCGTGCGATAAAATCGTCGCGAGCAAAATCGGTGCGGCGTCGGCCTTCTTCGGAGAGGATGCGTTTTTCCACAACCGTCTGGGTGGCTATGCCGGCGTGGTCCGTTCCCGGCATCCAGAGGGTATTAAAACCCTGCATTCTGCGAAAGCGGATAAGAATATCCTGCAAAGTATTATTAAGCGCATGGCCAAGATGCAGCGCAGCCGTTACATTCGGCGGCGGGATAACTATGGTGTAGCTTTTTACCTTGCCGTCAGGTTCGGCGCGAAAAGCATTTGCCGCCGACCAGATATCGGCAGCCTGTTTTTCAAGGTTTTGCGGTTCATAAATTTTAGGAAGCTCTTTTTCCATTTCGAACACCTGTAAACGAATAAAAAATTCCGGTCCCTTGGAACCGGAATTTTATCTTAAAATAAAACTGGTTTTTTGTAAAGCGACAATCCAAACGTTTAATCAAGCTTCATTGTCAGCAGGAATTCGGCATTCGACCTGCACTTGCCCAGCCTGCTCTTTAACAGTTCGATCGCCTCGACAGGATTCAGGTCGCTCAATACCCTGCGGATACGATAAACAAGCTCAAGCTCTCTTGCGTCAAGCAGCAGTTCCTCACGTCTTGTACCGCTTCTGCTGATATCTATAGCCGGCCAGGTGCGCCTGTCAACTATACGCCGGTCGAGGTGTAGTTCCATATTACCAGTTGCTTTGAATTCCTCGAAGATAACTTCGTCCATTTTCGAGCCGGTATCGATCAGAGCGGTTGCGAATATGGTAAGTGATCCGCCGTGTTCAACATTTCTTGCGGCACCGAAGAATTTCTTCGGCATCTGCATAGCGCCCGCATCAACGCCGCCGGTGAGGATTTTGCCCGAATGCGGCATTTCAGTATTATAAGCCCGTGCCAGACGGGTTATCGAATCCAGCAGAATTACCACATTATGACCGTATTCGACAAGCCGTTTCGCCTTCTCAATAACGACTTCGGCGACCTGGCAATGACGTGAAGCCGGTTCGTCGAACGTGGAACTGATAACTTCCACATCATCAGCGGTCTTGCGTTCCATTTCCGTCACTTCTTCAGGCCGTTCGTCAATGAGCAGCACGATAAGTTTTATCTCAGGGTAGTTGGTGCTTATAGCGTTCGCCATTTTCTGAAGCAGCACAGTTTTGCCAGTTCGAGGCGGTGCGACGATAAGGCCTCGCTGCCCCATACCGACAGGGGTCGCCAGATCCATAATCCTCATGCTTAGTTCTTCGGACGTTGTTTCAAGGACAAGCCGTTCTTCCGGATGCAGAGGGGTAAGATCGCTAAAAACGGTCTTTTCCGCCAGTTTATCAGGATTCTCAAAGTTGATCGCCTCTACCCGAAGAAGCGCGAAATACTTTTCTGAATCTTTTGGCGGTCTTATCTGACCGGAAACAACATTCCCAGTCCGAAGGCCAAAACGCCGTATTTGGGAAGGTGAGACATAAATATCATCCGGTGAGGATAGATAATTATAATCGGGGTTTCGCAAAAATCCGTAGCCGTCCGGCAGCACCTCAAGCACGCCCTCGCCGTACATCAAACCATTCTGCCGGATACGTTCCTTAAGAATGCGAAAAATAAGCTCCTGCTTTTTGAGAGCGGTAAATTCCTTGATGCCCTCAGCTTTTGCCATTTCATGAAGTTCGGAAACGCTCAGTTTCTGAAGGTCAGCCAGATAAAGATTACCTTTTTTGATTCTCTCATACTTTTCGTGCGTGGATTCTTCCGGTGAGGTCTGCTCGGCTTGTCCCCCCTCGGTTTTCACAGCGACACAGGCTGCCCGCTGCCCATCTTCGGCGTTTGGCGATTGCTCATCCACCTCGTCTATATCTTCGTTGGGCATATCGACATGTTTTGGTTTTTTCGTATACTTACGTTTTCGTGTTGGATTTGAGTTTCTTGACGACGATTTCGCCATATTGCTAACTCCTTTTTATTAAATCTGTTATGATTGAAACTAAGCGGCTCCAGCCGAATAACACGCAACCGGAATCGAACTTGATCAGCAGAAAAGGTCAAACATTTTGAAAGGACGGGCTGTTCCGTTTAATCCCAATGAACCCCGTTCATTTATTCATCAATTCTGAGAAAATACTTTGGACTTGCTGGGCTAATGCCGAGAAGTCTGAATTGTTATCAATGACATTATCGGCTATGGAAAGCTTATTGTCCAGAGAAATCTGAAGTTTTTCTCTGTTTTTGAACTGATTTTCATTAAAATTCGCTTTTTTTGAGGTTCTTTCGAGCCTTTTTGTACGCTCCGATCGCACAAAAACAATTCTATCGCACCGTTTTACCCATCCCACTTCCACCAAAAGAGGCATGTCCAGCACAATGACTTTGACTTGCCGGTCACGATTATATTGTTCTATCAGTGCCTCTGAACGCTCCAAAACTCCAGGATGCAAAATTTCGGTAAGAGACGAAAGTTTCTGCGGGTCTGAAAAAACAATTTTCCCCAGCTTTTTACGGTCAACTTCTCCGGTTGATTCGCAAATTACCTCGCTGCCGAAAAGCTCGATTGTCTTTTGCCGTATATCAGGCGTCCGCAACAGGTCGTGGGCGATTTTGTCAGCATCGATTACAGGACAGCCAAGTTTTCCGAATTCGGAAGCAACAGTACTTTTTCCAGAGCCTATACCCCCGATAATGCCGATTACCGCCTTTTTATCTTTTTTTTTCACTTTGTTAAAGCCATTAACTGATTTTAGCCCGTAATTGCCTTATCAATCCCGAAAGTACCTGCGGCGGTATGTCAGC